>JAHJCI010000150.1 GCA_018813085.1 Candidatus Omnitrophota bacterium
CCGGTTCACCCAGGACCTGGATGATGGCTCCGGGGTGCTCACCGGCTGGACCTGCGCCAGGTGCGACCAGCCGAAGGAGTTATTTTCTTTAATTGCAAAAAACGAGTTTATCGAGGTCTGGCCGCGGGTGAAATCTTATTGGGCAAAGATTGAGCCGAGGTCGGATTTCAGGGCGTGGTGGGAGACAATATATGAACAACTTTTGCAAAAATACAAACTTAGGCAAAAGAAGCCTAGAGGTGGTTCTCCAACCTTGTTTTCAAAGATTGGTAGAATGGTTAGGGAGGCTAGGGTTGAGAAAGGGTTAAGTCAGAGTGAGCTTGCTTTCAGAATAGGGATGAAACAGCCGGATATTTCTATGATTGAGAAAGGCAAGAACAATATTACTTTGGAAACGCTGACGCGTCTGTGCAAGGTTTTGGAGATTAAAAAGATTGAGTTTTGAGAGGAAGGATGCCGCCGGAATGAGGAAAGAGGTATATTTGGCCTCGACATCAGAGGCAGGGCGCAGGTTGTTTAAGAAAATCGGGATTAAGATTTTTGTTATTTTGTTATTTGTTTATTTTGTTATTTGGTTAAGCGGCTGCGCGACAGAGTATAATTTAGCTACGCAGCAAGAAGAGCGGATTTTTTATAACACCGAAAAGGAAGTCAGGATGGGTAAAAGCATCTCAAAGGCGGTTGAGAAGGAGTACGAACTGGTTGACGACCCCTTAATTCAGAAACGCGTGGAAGATATCGGCAAGAAAATAGCAGAAGTTTGCGACAGAAAAGAGATAGATTATCATTTTAAGGTAATTGAAGATGAAGAAGTGAACGCATTCGCGCTTCCCGGCGGATTTATTTATGTGCACAGCGGTTTAATCGAACAGGTTGCCGATGATAATGAACTGGCCTGTGTTTTATCTCATGAAGTCGGGCATATTGTCGCGCGGCACAGCATTAAGAAGCTGCAGGCGGCAATGGGGTATAACTTCTTATTAATTTTAATGACTCAAGCACCAGACAGAGGGAAGCTGATTAGCGGCGCAAACCTTGCTTTTATGGAGATTATATCCGGTTATTCCCGCGAAGACGAGCTTTTGGCAGACCAGTTAGGAGCGCGCTATGCAAAAAGGGCAGGATATAACCCTGAGGGAATGATTAATTTTCTTCAGACGCTGCAGGATGTAAACCGGCGCAAGCCCCTGCGCCCGAAGTCATATTTTAAAACCCACCCGTATATTCCGGATAGGATCCGCGTTGTAAAACAGGAATTAGGCCAAGAGCTTACCTTTGACGATTATATCAACATCGAACAGAAACCCCACGGCCAATAACTCCATTCTAATCTTCCAATCTTAGGGACACCCTCCCGATTTCCGCCGTAGGCGGATTCGCCTTCGGCGAAGGCTGAACCCCGCATCCCTCTTGGAATTAGAATTAAAAGGTGCGGGGCAAGAGGGCGTCCCCCGACACTTCGGCCACTTAGTTATGAGAGGAGTAGATTTACCGACGGTACAAAAGTTAATGGGGCATTCAGATATAGAGACGACAATGATATATGCACATTTGGCTTAGGAGCATTTGAAAGGTGCTGTCGATAAATTAGGATTTTAAAGGCATAAAAGTTAGCAAAAAATGACAGAGGTAGCTCGAAGTAAAATATATTGACTTGATCCTTATGCATAATATAAAATACATACGTTTAATATTTTAGACTGATAGGGAGAATATGAAAAAGAAAAACAATATTGATATATTTGCTACGACGAATACCTTAAAGGTTCTCTCTTTTTTAGTAGAGAATCCTGGAAAAGAACTTTTAGGACGCGAAATCCAAAAGGCGACTTCTATTAGTAGGGCAGGTAGTTATATTGCCCTTCGATACCTTATTAGGCAGAAATTAGTTTTAAAAATAAAGAAAGGCAAATTCTTAATGTATTCGGTAATCTATGATGAGCCTATAGTCAAACAATTCAAGGTAGTGAGAACTATACAGCTTCTTAAGCCTCTTTTAGAAAAGCTCAGGCCTTTGTCTAAGAAAATTATTCTCTATGGAAGCGCAAGCCGTGGCGAAGACGATCCTTTAAGCGACATAGATTTATTTATTATTACTAAGGATCCCGACACTACTAAGAGCATAATATCTGGATTGAAAACCAAGAGGAAATTACAGACAGTAATTAAATCTCCTAGCGAATTAGCAGATTTGCAGGATAAGGAAAAAGTCTACTATGGTGAAGTAAATAGGGGTATAACTCTTTGGGAGGAGAAGGATTGACCTTAGAATACGACGATTGCCTAAAAAGAGGAAAAATTAAACCTTTCACAAGAGGAAAGTCTTTAGTCTCGAAGGAACTCGAAACTGCAGTTTCTGATTTAGAAAGAGCCAGAAAAACCTATAAAGACGGCGATTATAAATGGGCAACCATACAGATTTATTACTCGATGTTTCATGGTGCGCGTGCTTTGCTTTATGCTAAGAATCTTCGGGAACATAGCCATTTCTGTCTAATCGCAACTATTAAAACTTTATATGTTGAGACAAAACAGCTGTCTGTGCATTTCTTAGAAGGACTTCAAGAAGCCAAAAATCTAAGAGAAGATGCCGATTATTACAATAGGTGGTCAAGGCAAGGATGCGAAAAGCTGCTGAAGCTAGGGGATGAGTTCTTGCAGAAGGTTAAAGAAATTATTAAGAAATGAAAGGAGCAGTGGATAAATTAGAATTTTAATGGCACAAATTTGGCACAAAGAAAAAATAGCCGTTGTAACTATAATGTTTACAACGGCTTTAAATTTATGGTGCCGAGAGGGGGAGTTGAACCCCCAAGGGCGTAAGCCCACAGCGCCCTGAACGCTGCGTGTTTGCCAATTTCACCATCTCGGCATAAGAAAATCAAAGAAAATCAATGACTTGTTTTTAAGTATATATTAGACTAAATAACTTGTCAACACATTCGTATTTTTCCGGTTAAACCCCATATGCTTAGTGTTGACACTGAGGCGAACCCGTAAATTCCGGTTCGCCGAATGTGTCAATTAAACTTTCCTCAAACTTAAGGTGTATTTTTGTTTATTCGAGGAATTCATTCTAAAAAGAATTGCGAGGGGCTGATTTTGAGGTATAATTAACCTATCCGCCGAAGTTTACTGTACTTATTGAAACTTGTAAGCGTAGAGGGACATCCGCCTTCGCTAAGCAGCTTTCGCGCTTAGCTTCGTCGGATATCGGTTAAATAAATAGGCAAGCCGCACTATATTTGGGTGTCAGGAGTTTGCCGGTGGAGAATTACTTATGTTCTTCAAATCTTTTGCTTTAGTTTCGGGAGCTGTCGGTCAGATTTTTATTTTGGGAGCAATAGGTTACGCCTTGGTTAAGAAGGATATTCTGACCAGGCAAGGGATGGATTTTATTACCCGCCTTGTTATCGAAGTAACCCTGCCGGCTATGATTTTTTCTAAATTGATCCATGGTTTTTGGTTTAATTTAAGCCCCTCCTGGTGGGTCTTTCCCTTACTCGGCCTTGCGGTTACTATATTAGGGCTGTTGGTTGGAGGGGTATTTATTAAATTTATTAAGCCGGGCGTACAGAGGAGGCAGTTTTTGAGTTTAGTCGCTTTTCAAAACTCCGGATATCTACCCCTTGCCTTAGTTGCTGCATTATTGAGTTCTAGTGAAGCCGGCCAGATGTTTATTTATATCTTCTTGTTTTTGCTGGGGTTTAATTTATTAATCTGGTCTTTCGGCGTTTATTTTTTATCCTATCACCATAACAAAAGATTTGAGTTAGGAAGTTTTTTTAGCCCTCCGGTATTGGCAACGGTAATAACCATGGCTCTGGTAGGTTTAGGTATCAATAATTTTGTACCGGAAGTTATTCTAAAACCCTTGCGCATGATAGGCGATTCTACATTGCCTTTGGCAATGTTGGTAGTCGGAGGCAGCCTTGGCTTGATTAAAATCAGCCGCATTGAATTGAAGCCGGTTATTTTATTGATTCTGGCTAAGCTGTTAATTTTACCGCTCGTTGGTTTATGTCTTATTTGGAAATTCTCTCCCGGAAGGTTGTTCAGCCTGTTATTAATAATGCAATTGTCTATGCCTTCGGCAACAACTCTTCCCTTGATAATTTCGCATTATAAAAAAGAAGACTTGTTAATTAGCCAGGGTGTTTTGTTTACGCATTTGTTTAGCCTGATTAGTATACCTCTATTTTTGAGCCTAGTATGGATAAAGTAGTTATTATTAACCGTAAGGCGCGCCGGGATTACGGAGTGATTAAGATTTGGGAAGCCGGCATTGAGCTTAAGGGCAGTGAAATCAAGTCAATCAGAGCCGGGTGCGTGAATCTGAACGAGAGCTTTGCAAGGATTGTAAATGGGCAGGTTTTGCTGTATAATATGCATATAAGCAATTATGCCCAGGCCAGCTTTTTTAACGTTGACGAGCTGCGTATACGGCGCCTGCTTTTACATAAGGGGCAGATAAACAAGATTACGACAGAGCTGTTTCAGCAGGGCTTGACTTTAGTTCCACTGCGGGTTTATATTAATCAGCGCGGGTTTGTTAAGGTTGAATTAGCTTTATGCCGCGGCAAAAAAATGTACGACCGCAGGGAGTCTATAAAACGCCGCGAAGTAGAAATGCAATTACGTAAAGTATTAAAAAACAGAAGAAGGTAGCCGACTTTGGGGGTGAAAAGGGCTCGACTTAATCAAGCAGGGCAAGAATAGCATGCCGCGGAGGCAAGGTTGGCCGCGTTAACAATCCTTGCAAAATATAAACGCAAACTACAATATGGTAGGGTTAAGGTCAGTAATGCCAGCAATGGCGCCAATGGCTTTAGCCGGCGTCCAAGTCCCGCTCTATAATTAAATAGGGCAGGCCTCGATTAACCTTGTCTGGGGGTTAAGTAGAGCGGTTAACAGACTGGTTTCGCGCTTTCGCCTTGAAGCGCGAAATAAGAGCTAAAGGCTGCTTCTTGAAATAATCCTGCCTGTCGGAGTTTTCAGGATTAAGCTTAAAAGACAGACTAAGCATGTAGCGATTTTTGTTCGATTGTTTAAGGACCGGGGTTCGATTCCCCGCACCTCCACCATTTGAAGGGGTACTCTTTTGGCGGCGAATGAATTTACCTGTGGAACTGTCGTTCGGCAACCCGGTAAGTTACTTAAGCATTCGCTATTTTCGTAA
>JAHJCI010000151.1 GCA_018813085.1 Candidatus Omnitrophota bacterium
GCAGCATTCAACTTCTCGGCAACTGCTGCGCCAATGATAAAGCCGCGCGCTTCGGCAGCAACTACCGCATCAACTTTTTTATTTCTAAATTTACCCGCAAGAAGATTAATCGAACTCTTAAATGCTCTACTGTTGCCAAGCAGTGTTGTTATATCCTTGAATAATATTCCCGGCTTTGGAAAATCAGGAATTTCCCTGATATATTTTTTAAGACTGTTTGTTTTCATCTTATCCCGTTTTCTCTATCTTGAATATTAACGAATTTTTTTAGTTTTTTCAATGCCTGCTCTTCTATCTGCCGGATTCTCTCCCTTGATACGCCGAGCTTGTCGGCGACCTCGGCTAATGTTTGTTTACTGCCGCTTATCAATCCAAAACGCATATCCAAAACCCGCCTTTCGCGCTCAGACATCAAATCATCCAGGAGGCTGTGGATCTTCTCGCGGAACATCAGCCGGGTAATATCCTCATCAGGAGCTTTTGTGCTTTCATCTTCAACTAAATCCGACACCTGCGTCTGCCCGTCTTCTCCTATAGGAGCATCCAGGGAAGAGGTCTGCATGGAAAGCCAGCCCATTACCTGCTCAGCCCTGTTCTTTGAAATTTTCATCTTTTTTGCTATCTCTTGGTCGCTGGGCTGACGTTTTAACTTTTGCGAAAGCCGCTGGTTGGTTTTTTTCCACTTAACAAGCAGCTCGTTTAAATATACGGGCGTACGAATCAATTTCACCTGTTCGGCAATTGCGCGCGTAATACTCTGTTTTATCCACCAGCCAGCATAAGTAGAAAAGCGGTAGCCTTTACGCGGATCGAATTTTTCCACGGCCTTCATTAATCCGATATTGCCCTCTTCTATCATATCCATTAAAGGCATACCGAGATGTCCGTATCTTTTGGCAATATTAATCACCAAAAGTAAATTAGCGCTAATCATTTTCTTACGCGCCTTCTTGTTGCCTTTTTTTATCTGATTGCTCAGGCTAATTTCTTCCTTTGCAGTCAACAAGGGCGTTGAACGAATTTGACTTATATATGATTTAATCCCATCCATGCACCCCTCGCTCCTTTCAGTCACTCGGGAGAAACTAATGTACAGAGTACAGAGTACAGAGTACAGAAAAAGATTTTTCTGATTTCTCTATTCTGTTTTCTAGTTACATTACTTATTTCAAAACTGCCTGAGCTGCAGCCAAACGCGCAATCGGAATCCTAAAAGGAGAACAGCTCACATAATCCATTCCCGCCCTGTGGCAGAAATCAATTGAGCGGGGATCTCCTCCGTGCTCACCACAAATCCCTACCTTTAACCCGGGGCGTGCCTTTCTGCCCCTGTTAATGCCCATCTCTATAAGTTGCCCGATGCCTGCCTGGTCAATAGTCTGAAAGGGGTCATCGCTAAGAATTCCGCTTTTTAAATAATCCGGCAGAAACGCTCCCAGGTCATCACGGGAAAAACCAAATCCCATCTGAGTAAGGTCATTAGTGCCGAATGAAAAGAATTCTGCCACAGTTGCTAATCTATCAGCCAGGAGGGCTGCGCGCGGTATCTCGATCATCGTACCAAAGGAATGAGGAACCTTCTTAAGGTTATACTTCTTTAAAACCTCCTGATAAACCTCTTTAGCCACGACAAATTGATGCTGCAATTCCCCGACCTCTCCCACGACAGGAATCATTATTTCCGGATTAACCTTAAGTCCCTGTTTAAGCAACTCTGCTGCTGCTTCAAGAATAGCGCGGATTTGCATCCGGCTTATTTCAGGATAGGTTACTCCCAAGCGCACGCCTCGATGGCCCATCATGGGGTTAGACTCATGTAAGCTATCAGCCCGTTTATTGAGCTTTTCAATATTGATATTCAGGCTGTTTGCCAACTCTGCCCTCTGTTCTTGTTCCCTGGGAACAAACTCATGTAAAGGCGGATCCAGTAACCTTATCGTAACAGGCAGGCCTTGCATAACCTCAAGGGTTTTTTTGATATCGCTCTTTACAAAAGGAAACAACTCCTCAAGCGCTTTGCTGCGCTCCGAGACATCTACGGACATAATCATTTTACGAAGATAAAATAAAGGTTTATCCGCGCCCTTACCGTAGAACATATGCTCGGTGCGGAATAAACCGATACCCTCTGCTCCGAATGCCAGGGCCCGCCTGGAATCTTCCGGGGTATCTGCATTGGTACGCACCTTAAGCTTGCGAATACGGTCGCAGATTTTCAAGAAATCATTAAGCACCTTATTTTCTTCGGATGCGGATATCATCGGCAACCTGCCTTCATAAACCGTACCCTTGCTGCCGTTAAGCGTAATCCAGTCGCCTTCATTTAAGGTTTTATTATCAACGCTTAATTGCTTCCTCTCGTAGTCAACGCTTAAACTGCCGCAACCGACAACACAACACTTGCCCCAACCACGGGCAACTAAAGCCGCATGAGAAGTCATGCCTCCCCTTGCGGTCAATATAGCAACTGCAGCGCGCATCCCTTCAACGTCTTCGGGATTAGTCTCTTCTCTGACCAAGATTACTGTCTTGCCTTCCTTGGCCCACTTAACCGCATCAACCGCAGAAAAAACTATCTGGCCTGAAGCGCCTCCCGGGCCTGCCGGCAGCCCTTTAACTAAAGGCTGCTGCTTCTTCTCTGCTGCCGGGTCAATAATCGGATGAAGCAGTTCGTCCAGCTGATCCGGTGTTACGCGGCTTACAGCTTCTTTATCGGAAATCATCTTTGACTTATACATCTCATAGGCCATGCGCACAGCCGCAGGGCCGTTTCGCTTGCCCATGCGGGTCTGTAACATGAATAACCTGTTGTTCTCGATGGTAAATTCGATATCCTGCATATCATGATAGTGCCTCTCAAGCCGATTTCGAATACTTACCAGCTGGCTGTAAATCTTAGGCATCTCTATCTCGAGAACCGGCAAATCTTTGTTATGCTCGCTTTGCGAATACCTGTTTATCGGCGCAGGCGTACGGATACCTGCAACAACATCCTCGCCCTGGGCATTAATCAGGTATTCTCCGTAAAACTGATTTTCTCCGTTTCCGGGGTTACGGGTAAATCCGACTCCGGTAGCCGAAGAAGAACCCAGATTACCGAAAACCATAGTCTGCACGTTTACTGCAGTACCCCACTCATCAGGTATCCCTTCGATTCTTCTGTAAGATATTGCCCGCTTGCCGTTCCAGGAAGAAAATACCGCCCCGATGCCTCCCCAAAGCTGGGCATCAGCATTGTCCGGAAAATCCTTCTTCAATGCCTCCTTTACCCTCTGCTTGAATAACTCGCAAAGCTTTTTAAGGTCTTCTGCATCTAAGTCTACGTCTGAGGTAATGCCTTTATTCTTTTTCATCCCGGACATTATCTTTTCCAATTGCTTGCGTATGCCTGATTCATCGTCTTTGAGCTCAATGCCTGCGGCTTTCTCCATCACTACGTCAGAATACATCATAATCAACCGTCTGTAGGCATCATAAACAAAGCGCTCATTGCCCTGGGTTTGCTTTATTAAACCAGGAATAGTCTTAGTGGTCAGTCCGACATTAAGCACGGTTTCCATCATCCCGGGCATTGACTTCCTTGCTCCGGAACGTACCGATACCAGTAATGGGTTGCCGGCATCACCGAACTTCTTGCCCATCAACTTTTCTACCTTTTTCATTGCCTGGGCTAGTTGCTGTTTTATACCCTCAGGGTAGCTTTTTTTATTATTATAATAATAGGTGCAAACTTCTGTTGTAATTGTGAATCCTGGTGGAACAGGCAGACGTAAATCCTTATGCCCGGCCATCTCTGCCAGGTTGGCGCCTTTGCCTCCTAAAAGATTTTTCATTCCTCCGTTACCGTCTGCTTTTTCACCGCCGAAGAAGTAAACATATTTCTTTGCCATTGCTTCTTTAATCCCCCTTTCAAAAACCCGTTAATCAATCTTGGCCTAATTTATCTCTAAAATAGGCTGCTACCTGGTCTATACTTATACGCTCCTGCTGCATACTATCCCTGCTTCTTACGGTCACCTGCTTATCTTCCAGGGATTGAACGTCTACGGTAAGGCAATACGGAGTCCCTATTTCATCCTGCCTGCGGTATAGTTTTCCGATGGCTGCCGTATCGTCATAAACACAATAAAACTGCTTCTTTAAATTCCCACATATATCCTTTGCCAGCTTAACAATCTCTGCGCGCTTAGTAAGCAGGGGCAGGATGGCAATTTTTACGGGTGCCAAGTCCTTATGCAGGCTTAAAAGCACCCTCTTCCTTCCCCTGACTTCCTGCTCAGAATAAGCGTCACTTAAAAATGCCAGCACGGCGCGGTCCACACCGCCGGAAGGTTCGATTATATAAGGATAAAACCTTTGCTTTGATTCCGCATCAAAGTATTCCAAGTCTTTGCCGCTAATCTTTGCATGCTGCTTTAAATCAAAATCCGTACGATTGGCAATACCTTCTAATTCCGACCAGGCTCCGCCGCAGGCTGATTCGCCTGCGCTGGAAAAAGGAAACTTATATTCTATGTCCGTGCAAGCCCTGGCATAATGCGCAAGTTCATCATTGGAATGCTCGCGCTTACGCAGGTTCTCATTTTTTATCCCCAGGTTTATATACCAGTTATACCTTTCTTCGATCCACTCTTCTAACTTCTTATCGGCCTCATCCGGATGGACAAAATATTCTATCTCCATCTGCTCGAATTCACGGGTACGAAAAGTAAAATTTCCCGGGGTGATTTCATTCCTGAATGCCTTTCCGATTTGGGCAAGCCCGAACGGCAGCTTTAGATGGCAGCTGTCAATGATATTGCCGAAATTTACAAACATGCCCTGCGCTGTTTCAGGCCGAAGGTATAGCAGGCTTGCTTCTTCTTCGACTGCGCCCTGATGAGTTTTAAACATCAGGTTAAACTGCCGCGGTTCTGTCAAATCGCCTGAGCATTCCGGGCATTTATTGCTCTCTTTTAAGTCTACTACCTTAAAACGCTTCTTGCAGGACTTACAATCAACTTTCAAATCATAGAAATTCTCTAGATGCCCTGATGCCTTCCATACCTCGGGATTCATTAATATGGCAGCATCCATTCCCAGGACGTCATCCCTGTTATGGACGCTCGCCTTCCACCAGGAGCGCTTGAGATTATTCTTAAGCTCGACGCCGTAAGGGCCGTAATCCCAGGTATTGCTTAAGCCCCCGTAGATATCAGAACCGGGGAATATAAATCCCCTGCGCTTGCATAACGCGACTATTTTATCCATTAGGTCGTTACTCATATCTTAATAAAGCAGCGTATAAAGAGATTGTTCTCTCTACTCGCTACTCTCTACTTTCTTCAGTTCTTCTTCCTTTATAGTAAAGCTGTGCTGCTTGGTAGGGAACTTGCCTTCAAGGACCTCTTTTTTATAATCCTCTATTGCTTTCTGGATTTGCGAAGAAAGGTTGACGTATTGCTTGACGAATTTCGGTTTATAGCGCTCGAATAAACCCAGCATGTCATGCGTAACCAATACCTGGCCGTCGCAGGCAATGCCGGCGCCGATACCGATTGTCGGAATCTTTAACCTGTTTGTAATAATGCCTGCTATTTTTTCTGGTACGCATTCAAGCACAATAGAAAAACAGCCTATCTTTTCTAAATCCTCGGCCTGGGCAATTAATCTTTCGGCTGCGGCAGCGTCTTTTCCCTGAACTTTAAAACCGCCTAATTTATCAGCGGTCTGAGGCGTAAGCCCGATATGGCCCATTACCGCAATGCCTGATTCTATTATTGCCTGGGTAACCTGGGGGCATTTATCAAACCATTCCAGCTTTACCGCATCAGCCCCTGCCTCCTCAATAAACCTCCTGGCATTTCTTACTGATTCTGAAGGATTCACCTGATAAGATTCATAAGGCATATCCCCGATAACCAACGCTGACATTACTGCCCGGACTACTGCCTTTGAATGATAGATCATCTCGGACATACCGACCTGAGTAGTTGACTCCAGACCCAATACTACATTTGCCACTGAATCCCCTACTAAAATAATATCGATGCCTGCGCGGTCAATCAGTGAGGCCAAAGGAAAATCATAAGCAGTAAGC
>JAHJCI010000152.1 GCA_018813085.1 Candidatus Omnitrophota bacterium
GCTTTTAAATGTATTTTATGTTAAAATAACACGGTATTATTAAACTAAAGGACAAAAAAAGAGATGATTATTATTATTCTTTTATTAGTATTGGCTATTGCCGTGGTACTGGCAATATACGCCTTTAAATTAATTGATCAGACGGATTCCAAGAAAAAGAGGCAAGAAGAGGAACAAGAGAGGGCTAATCAAGAAAAAGAGCAGCAGGCAGGAAAAGATAAAGAACAGGAAATCTCCGGTTTTAGGAATGAGATTAATTCATTGAAGTCGGAGCTAAATAGCGCTAAATCTGAGCGCTTGGCCCTGCTGGCAAAAGTAGAAACGGCAGAAAATGCCAAGGCTGACTTAGGGCAAGGATTAAATAAATTACAAGATGAGGTAAAAAGTGCCGGTGATGAAGTAAACAAGCTTAAAGCCGAGAATGCTTCTTTAAAAACTGACTTCTCAAAGAAAAGCCGGGAATTTCAGGTAAACACCACAGAAAAAATCGAAAACGAGGCAAAATTTAAAGAGCTAAGCGCTAACCTGCATTCGCTTGAGGAAAAAAACGAGGAAAAAGATAAAGAGATTCAAAATTTAAAAAAGCAACTCCAAGAATCTACTAAAACAGATACAGATAACGCACTCCAGCCAGAAAAGAAAAAAGAAGCAGGGGCTTTTGTCTTAAAAGAAGACTACGTTGAATTAAAAAATAAATATGAAGGCTTAAAGGGGCAAATTGCCTCAGCAGAAGGGCAAGAAAAGAAAGAAAACAATAACCAGGCTCAAAAAGAAGATGCTCAAGCGCCAAACGATTCAACAGAATAAGGGCATTCCTGCCCGGAGGAAAGAAGAGATAAGAATATGATGCGTTCAGGAAATCCTGCGTTAAACGTAAGTGCGTTTACAAAAGTAGAGAAACTAGCTAATGCCGCTAGCATGACTATAAACGGCACTGTCAATAAAACCTTCCTGCTTTTATTTATTACGGTTTTTAGCGCTTCTTGGGTATGGGAAAACCCGGTTAATTTCCTGCCATTCCTCCTGCCGTCAGCCATTGCCGGAATGATTATTGCTTTTGTTACAATCTTTAAAAAAGAATGGGCTCCTGCCACCTCCTGGATTTATGCCTTAATAGAGGGCCTGGTCCTGGGAGCGATTTCGGCGATTATGGAAAAAAGCTATCCCGGCATCGTAATACAGGCGGTTGCTTTAACCTTTGGCACGCTCTTTTGCATGCTGATTGCCTATAAATCAAAATTAATAAAGGTTACGGAAAACTTCAGGCTGGGAATTGTTGCGGCTACCGGCGCGATTGCCTTAATCTATATTGTCAACATAGTAATGGGCTTCTTCGGCTCGAGAATACCTTTTATACACGAAAGCGGCCCGATAGGAATCGGGTTTAGTTTATTCGTAGTCGCGATAGCTGCGTTTAATTTAGTCCTGGATTTCGATTTTATTGAAAAAGGGGCTGAATACAGAGCGCCAAAATATATGGAGTGGTACGGAGCCTTTGCGTTGATGGTCACGCTAATCTGGCTATACATCGAAATACTCAGGCTCCTCTCGAAGACGCGAAGAAGATAAACAGGCTTGAGCAAAAGTGGCTGTTTTACACAGATTAGCTTAGATGAAAAGCTCAAAGATGAACACAGATGCGGATAAGAAAATAGTTTCGAGCAAGGCCGTTAATAAACAAAGGTTGGATAATGCTGGCTAAAATTTCAGCTTATTTCCTTATCGCTATCGGTATTATTTTCTTTATCAAGCCGCAAATGCTAAAAAACAGGTTGCAGAAAACAGCATTTAAGAAAATAAAAAGATATATTTTTGCCTTAGCCATCTTCCTGGGATCTGTTTTTATCACTGCTGCCTCCAAAAGCCAGGGTGCCGCCTCTGGGCTGTTGATGATTCTGGGTATTGTGGCGGTTTTTAAGGGTTTCTTTTTCTTGAAGTCTAAGGGCGCTCAAAAAATAACAGAGTACTTCGCAGGCAGGCCGATAATATTCTTCCGGCTGGCTGCGGCTGTTTATCTGGCCTTAGGATTAATAATACTCCTTACATGAAAACAAAAATATACTATCACCACACCGATTGCGGCGGAGTAGTCTATTACGCTAATTATCTGAAGTTTCTTGAAGAAGCACGCACAGAGTTTCTGGAAGATAAAGGAATTTTTATCAAAGAGCTCATCAAGAACGATTCAGCTCTTGTTGTTATACGCCAGGAAATAGATTATAAATCACCTGCTTTTTACGGGGACACCATAGAAGTTAAAACAAGCCTTTCGAATATATCACGTACGAAGATCGAGTTTGAATACCGGATAATAAACCAGCATGCTAAAACTATCTCTACGGCAAAGACAACTATGGCCTGTGTAAATTCAAACTTAAAACCTAAGGCTATTCCAGGGCATATCCAGGAAATACTTTCAAGGATATAATTACAGTTTTTCTTTAAGAACAATTTACGCCTAAGCCCAAGAGCCGGTAAAATAAGGAGGCCAGATGAAAGAATTAATTTTTACTTTACTTATGGCCTGTGCTATTAATAACCTGCATGCCGCAGAAGAAACCCTGGTAGTTCTAGAAACAAACCAGGGGATAATAGAAATTAAACTCATGCTCGAGACAGCTCCCAAGGCCTGCGAAAACTTTACAGGCCTGGTTAAAAAAGGCTACTATAACGGAATAATCTTTCACCGTGTTATAAAAAACTTTATGCTCCAGGGTGGTGACCCTACGGGAACAGGCAGGGGAGGCACTTCAATCTGGGGAAAGAAATTTGAAGATGAGTTCAACCCCGGAGTAAAATTTGATTCTCCGGGCTTACTTGCCATGGCAAATTCCGGGCCAAACACAAACGGGAGCCAATTCTTTATCACCACTAGCCCGACACCCTGGCTGAATATGAGACACACAATTTTTGGAAAAGTGGTTTCAGGATATGACGTAGTAACAAAAATAGAAAACAGCGCTATCGATGCCAATGATAAGCCGCTTTCCGAGCAAAGAATTATAAAGGCGTACATTAAATAAGCACTGCCTTAAGAAGGAGGTCGGATATGAAAAGAAAAGGCGTAATCCTTATTGTCCTGGGCATCCTGGGAATCATCTTTGTAAGCATATTTGATATAATAATGGGTAAACCCGTAAACGATATAACCGGACCAAGTTCTATATTGGCGCTTATAATCTGCGGACTGCTGATCATAATTGGGATTACTTATTTAAAGAAAAAAATAAAGACCTGAATTTCGTAAATTACCCGTAAACCCCGTTAGAGAACTTTGTTCTCTAATCCTAAGGGATAGACCTTCCTATTCCTGTTAATCCACAAGGATAGACCTTCCTGTTCCTATTAAAGGAAGGGTCTAAAGGGGTAAAAAAACAGCCAGTATAAAATGGATTCTATAACAGAGCAACCAACAGCTTCAGGAATAAGAAAAAAGCAAGGCGGGATTGCCTATTTCTCCATGGAAATAGGCATCCATCCCAATATCCGTACTTATAGCGGTGGTTTGGGCATCCTGGCAGGAGATACAGTAAAGTCCTGTGCTGATTTAAACGTTCCCCTAATCGCAGTCTGCCTGCTTTATAAAAAAGGCTACTTCTATCAGAAATTGGACGCGGAAGGAAACCAACAGGAATTGCCCAATGACTGGAATCCCAAGGAATTCCTCAGGCCTTTAAAAAAGAGGATTTTTGTCCGCATAGAAGGCAGGGAAGTTTATGTGCAGGCCTGGCAATATGATGTCTCCGGCATCGGGGGTTTTAAGATTCCTGTTATCTTCCTGGATACGGATATAGAAAATAACGGCGAGTATGACCGAAGCCTCAGCTATCATCTTTACGGAGGAGACCAGGAATACAGGTTTGCTCAGGAAATCATATTAGGCATAGGCGGGGTACGCATGCTTAAGGAACTAGGTTATCACCGTATCAACAGGTACCATATGAACGAAGGCCATGCCAGCCTGCTGACACTGGAAATTCTCAGGCAAAGAAAAAATGACCGGGAACCAGTTTGGGATATCGAAGGCACTAGAAGGATGTGTGTTTTTACTACGCATACTCCTGTTCCTGCCGGGCATGACCAATTCGGTTATGATTTGGTCTGGAAACTACTGGGCGACTTTATCCCCCTGAACCTTTTAAAAAGCCTGGGAGGAGAAGATAGCCTGAATATGACATCGCTTGCCTTAAGCCTGAGCCATTATGTAAACGGCGTTGCCAAAAAACACGGTAAGGTATCCAGGGAGATGTTCCCGGGATACCATATTGATTCGATTACAAACGGCATTCATTCTCCTACATGGGTAAGCCCGAGTTTTAAAAAATTATACGATGAATACATTCCTGGCTGGCTGAATGACCCCTTTAGCCTGCGATACGCCTTAAGTATTTCAAAAGAAGATATCTGGAACGCCCATCAGGAGGCAAAACAGGTACTCATTGACTACGTTAATTCTAAAACCGGCATCGACTTTAATACTGATACCCTTACCATTGGTTTTGCGCGCAGTGCCACGGCATATAAAAGGGCTGATTTGGTATTTTTTGATATAAATAGATTAATTAATATAGCCCGGAATGCAGGAAAGATTCAATTTATTTTTGCCGGCAAAGCCCATCCTAACGACTGGCCGGGCAAAGAGTTGATAAAAAAAATAATTTCTGCCGCAAACCAGCTAAAAGATGTTGTTAAAATAACCTACCTGGAAAATTACGATATCGAATTAGCAAAGATGTTTATTTCCGGGGTTGACCTCTGGTTGAATACGCCGCGTAAGCCTAAAGAAGCCTCGGGTACCTCTGGGATGAAGGCAGCCCTGAACGGAGTTCCCAGTTTCAGCATTCTTGACGGCTGGTGGATAGAGGGCTGCATAGAAGGCCTTACCGGATGGTCCATCGGCTCTATTTCCGATGCAGAGAACATTGACGATAAGGATGCCGATTCTTTGTATGAAAAATTAGAGAAAACAATCATTCCTATTTTTTATCAAAACCGGCAGCTATGGCTCGACACAATGCGTCATTCCATAGCGATTAATGCGTCATTTTTCAACACGCACCGCATGATTCAGCAGTATGTCTTAAATGCTTATTTATAC
>JAHJCI010000153.1 GCA_018813085.1 Candidatus Omnitrophota bacterium
GGGATACGAAAAAATAAGTGAAGAGCTTGAGCGCCTGAAGACTGTTGTGCGCAGGAAGATATCCGCTGAGATAAAAAAGGCGCGGGAGCACGGGGATATCGGAGAGAATGCCGAATATGATTCTGCCAAAGATGCGCAGGCAGCAAATGAAAGAAGGATTGCCGAATTGGAGGGCAAGCTTCAGCACGTGCGCATCATTGATAATGAGAATATCTCCAAGGATGAGGCATTGATCGGCGCGACTGTTCAGTTGAAGGATTTGAATTCAGGAGAAGAGATTAAATATATGCTGGTATCAGAGGAAGAAGCAGACTACGACCAGGGCAAGATTTCGGTTACATCACCCGTAGGCAAGGGTTTATTAGGTCATAAGAAAGACGAGGCAGTTGAGATAAATATTCCCGCAGGGGTCTTAAGATATAAGATACTGGAAATATCAAGATAGAAGAAATTGTAAACTTAAGGCCATAAATTATGGCTTCAAGAAAATAGCAAAATCTCATAAAAATCCCCATAAGGTTTCGCCCTGTTTAAATTCCTTATCATTTTAAGATTCCGGTGGTATAATTAAAGAACATAAAGCCTGATAAGCCAATAATATAAGCATAAAGGAGCAGCGGCTATGGAAAGAAAATCAACAAAAAAGGCCTGGATTGTAGTGTTTAAAGGCAGCATCTTCCCGTTAATTATGGGAGCGGCAATTTTTGTATTGTTCCGGATTGTATATAAAAAATACGGCATCGAGCGCAACGCCCATTTAGATAAGGCATTTATTTCGCTGTTAATCTTATTTATTACATACTGGGTATTTAAGATTACCGCGGCATTATTCAACTGGTATGCGGTGAATATCGCCGCCAAAACAAAGACAAAGCTGGATGATAAATTCATTCCTCTTTTTAAGAGGATAGCGGTAATGTTTATCTGGGTTCTGGGTTTTATCGTGTTACTGGACAGGCTGGGAATAAATATAAATGCTTTTGTGGCTGCCTTAGGCGTTGGCTCTCTTGCAATTGCCCTGGCTGCGCAGGATACGATAGCCAATATTATCTGCGGTTTTTTAATTATGGTTGACAGGCCTTTTTCTATCGGAGATACCATCAAGCTTCCTACTGGAGAGAAGGCAAAGGTTTTGGATATCGGGATAAGAAGGTCTAAATTCATTTCAGAAGAAAAGGCGATTATTATCGTGCCTAATTTAGACCTAAGCAAGAGCAAGATTGTCAATTATACATATGGAGAAAATTTATAATACCCTGATTAGGGGTGCAATAAATAACCGGGGGTTAGCTGAAAAATGAAAGATTATTATTCTAAATACAAAACCGAACATTCCTGGCTGATTAAAGAAAAGGGCTGGGTGAGGTCTCTTCAGGGAGGAAGAGAAAGTCAATTTGCCCTGGGCAATGGTTTTTTGGGCAGCCGGGCTGTTTTAGAAGAGATTCCTTATGAGTCAAAGCCGGGAACCTATATTGCCGGCCTATATGATAAAATCGGGTCCCAGGTTGCCGAGCTGGTTAACCTGCCGAATCCTTTTAATTTCAAGATTATGATTGACGGAGAACGCCTCGGCGTTCTTACTATGGATGCAGTAGAACATAGAAGAGTTTTGAACCTGAGAAAGGGCCTTTTGTTAAGGCATACCGTGTTTCAGGATACCAAAAAAAGAAGATATGATTTTCAGAGTTTGAGATTTCTCTCTATGGCTTCGAAGAATATCGGGGTAATGCAGGTTGTTTTTACGTCGTTAGACAGCGCAGTTAAGCTTTCCATTGAGACAGGAATAGATACCTCTGTGCATAACACGGGTACGGTTACAGAAGGACGCAAGAAGCATTTCAGGATAAAGGAAGTAGGCCAATTTGATAATCAGGGGTATCTTATAGTAGAGACTTTTGGTAAATCGCATTCAATAATTTTCAGAAGCGGGCTTTATTATAAAACCGCAGGTAAGAAGATTTTAGCAGGATATAATGTATTTGAACTTAGGCTGCGCAAGAACCAGACCATTGTATTTACTAAAATATTCTATGTGCAGGCTGTTCCAGGAGGGGAAGACTTAGATAAGGCCAAGAAGTTATCAGAGAAGAAATTCAGAAAAGCATTTCTCGGCAGTTACAGTTCTTTGTTAGGCAGGCATATTTGTGCCTGGGAAGATTTATGGAAAGTGGCTGAGATTTCTATATGGGACGACCCGGAAGTTGAAAAGGGCCTCAGGTTTAATATTTACCACATGTTGATATGCGTTCCCCAAGACCACGGCTTCTCTAGCATCGGAGCCAGGACATTAACCGGGGAGGGTTATCACGGGCATATATTCTTGGATACCGAGGTTTTTCTGCTTCCTTTTTATCTCTATAATTTACCCGAAGCAGCCAGAAGCATACTCTGTTATAGATATAACAGGTTAGATGCTGCGCGGGGGAATGCCAAGAAATTCGGCCTGAAGGGCGCAATGTTCCCCTGGGAGTCTGCGGGTTCAGGAGAGGATGAGACACCCGGCTGGGCCAAAGATTTAGACGGCAAGATAATTAAAATAGACACAGGTAAGATGCAGCATCATATAACCGCAGATATCGCCTATGCATTTTATCTCTATTATAATGCCACGCACGATGAGAAATTCCTCAGGGATTATGGTTATGAGGTTTTCTTCGAGACGGCAAGATTTTGGGCTAGCCGCGTTAAATATAATAAAAAGAAGAAAAAATACGAGATTAACAATGTAATCGGCCCGGATGAATTTCATAAGGGCGTAAATAATAATGCCTACACTAATATGATGGCAAAGTGGAACCTGCTTATTGCCTATAATATGTTTCAGAAGATAAAAAAGTCAGAGCCGGGATTATTAAGAAAGTTGGTTAAGAAGATTGAGCTTTCATATAAAGAACCCGCAGACTGGAAGAAGATTGCTTCCGGTATTTACATCAATATGGACAAGCGGCAGATAATTGAGCAATTCGACGGTTATTTCAGGAAAAAGAGGATTCCCATAAGCGATTGGGACGAGAATTATCTACCCGTTGTTAGAGAGAAGATTACTCCCAGGGATTATCAGGCAACGCAATTCGTGAAACAGGCAGATGTTGTAATGCTCCTATATCTGCTTTCAGATGTATTCAGCCTTAAAACTAAAAAGTGTAACTATGAATATTATATTGCCAGGACGCTGCATAAATCTTCATTGAGCCTGCCGATTTATGCTGTTATGGCTATTGATGTGATGGATAGGGGCAGGGCTTATCAGTTTTTCAATACCGCTATTCGCGCCGATATAAGCAACATCCATAATAATACGAATGAAGGTATCCATGCAGCCTGTATCGGCGGTGCCTGGCAGGTCTTAATAAGAGGTTTTTGCGGCATTAAGATTCAGAAAGAAATGCTCTCGATTAACCCCAGCCTGCCAAGAACATGGCGGAAAGTTATTTTTTCCCTGCATTGGAGAGGGAGTTTACTTAAATTCGAGGCCAAAAACAATAGTCTAAAAATCCAGATTATTTCAGCGGGCAGAAAGAAAAAGATTAAGCTAAGGGTATTTGAAACTTTGCATGAGATGTCCGGTAAGAAGATTTTTCAATTTAAGCGCAAGATGCCGCTAAAACACGAACAGGCTTATTATTTATAATCCTGCGGGAGGAGTCTAGAATGGGCAAAAAGAAACTAAGCATATCTCATCTGCATTGGGGTTTTCCACCTGTGATCGGAGGAGTAGAGACGCATTTAACGATATTGCTGCCGAATTTAGTTAAAAGGGGCCATAAGGTTAATCTGCTTACCGGTTCATTCGAGGGAGAAAAGATAAAAGACAGCTACAAGGGGGTTGGCATCCTGCGCCATCCGCTTATGGATTTAAACTGGCTTATCAAAAGAGGCTTGATGGACCTTTTCGAAGAAGTGGCTTCCCTGTTTAAGGAGTTCATTGATAAAACTAAGCCTGATTGTATCCATGTTCATAATATGCATTATTTTAGCAAGGTCCATGCATTGGCAATACAAACAATAGCCAGAAAAAAAGGCATCCCGCTTATTTTAACGGCGCATAATGTATGGGATGATAATTTATTTATGGATTTGACGAAGAATATCAAATGGAGCCATATTATTGCCGTCAGCCATTTTATCAAAAGAGAGATTATCGGAATTGGCTATAGCCACAAAAATATTACGGTAATTCATCATGGCATTGACCAGGATATCTATTCTCCCGACGTTGATGCACGGCCTGTTTTTAAAAAATATCCTATTTTGAGAAACAAAAGGGTGATCTTCCATCCTGCAAGGATGGGTTTGGCTAAAGGCTGTGATATAAGTATTAAGGCATTGCGCATAATAAAACAGAGGTTTCCGGATGTAGTCCTGGTGCTTGCCGGCACAAAGAATATTATAGACTGGAGCCAGAGCCAAGAAAAGGATATTGCCTATATGCTGAACTTGATTAAATTTCTTAAACTCGAGAAAAATGTCTTAATCGATGTTTTTCCCTTAGAGGATATGCCGCGGCTCTACGCTGCTTCGTTAGTCTGTATGTATCCTTCAACCGCATCCGAGCCCTTCGGATTAACCATGTTAGAGGCTCTTGCCTCAGCCAGGCCAATGGTTGTGACTGAAGCCGGAGGAATGCCGGAGATTATTAAAGATGGCATTGACGGATTTATCGTTCCGGTAAAAAATTTTGAGGCCCTGGCTTCACGGATTATTCAGCTACTGGCTAATAGAGAATTAAGAGAGCGATTGGGATATACAGGGCGAGCGATAGTTGAGCAGCAATATACCAAGGAGATTATTTCCGAAAATACACTGAAGCTATATAGAGAGTTTTGTTAACATAACCCGCGTTTAGCTAAAAGTTACCTAAAGGATTCCCGCCAAGAAAAAAAAGGATGACGTTCCTATTTTTTAGGAGTGAAATCCGATTCTTTTCTTTTGTTTAGCCGGCTCAGGCTGTAATAGTTGTTTGATTGCTTCAAATATCATCGTAATTTTCTTATCGTGATTTATATATTTCTTTTCCAGTTCCTTGAGTTTTATCGCTAGATCTTTATGAGTTAAGAGTAATTCTTTTAATTTCACAAACGCGCGCATAATCTGAATATTAACCTTTATTGCCCTTTCACTGTTTAAAACACTGGAAAGCATTGCTACGCCTTGCTCAGTAAAGACAAAAGGCAACTTGCGAGTACCGCCCCAACTTGATGTTCCAAAATGGAACTTCAAGTTTGCGATTTCTTCCTTTGTAAGTTGATACATAAAGTCTTCAGGGAATCTTTTAATATTCCTTTTCACCGCCTTATTTAAGTCTCTAGTGGCTACTCCATAAAGTTGTGCTAACTCTTTATCTAGCATTACTTTTTTACCTCTGATTTCTAATATCTTTGTAGCTATTATCTCTATCGAGACCTTGCCAGACATAATTTTACCTCCTACTTTAATAGACGAAGCAAATGGCAAAATCTCACATAGGCTTGTGAGGTGGTTTTGGCTTGAGCAGAATGTCGTGAAGCCGAGCGGGCACGGTTTGCTTGTTTTCTAACTTATGTCCAAGAGCGAGGCAAAACGTCAAGCGTAGCCCTGACTCGCTGGGGCAGGGCAAGCGGTTATGCGAAATGACAAAAGCCCGAGCAAGTTCAGAAGTATTTATATACGCAGTTGTTTTTCTGCGTCTACGACGCCGCGGTTAAGGATGCGCATGACTTCGCTGGTTCTTTGTTGCAGCTGGGGGGAAGCGGCAGTTGAGGAATTGATTTCCCTTAGAATCTGCACTGCCATACGGAAATAGCGGATTAACTCGCCTTCATCAGTATCAGTCAAGCTGACAATTTTGGAAAATTGCATGCCTGAAAGCCAGGCCTGGGTTGCTTTGCTCAAGTGAAAATAAGGCATTTTGCTTATTGGGTATATGCGGTATTTTATTTCTTTTGCTTTTATTGACTCATAGATTTTTTCGCAGCTATCCTTGATCCCGCGGCTCGTCTTTGGTATGCTGCTAAGGCGCTGATTCTTTCTCGGTTCAAATACCACCGCCACAGACAAAATCCCCAGAGTAAATTCGTCTAACTCTTCCAGAACCCTCTGTTCATAGAGTTCGGATAAAATCAATTCATAGCCGTATACCGAGCGCGCAAACAGCCCCTTGTGGGTAAGTGCAGAATCTTCGATATAGCCAGAGTCTTTGAGCAGGTTCAGTTTTGCCTGCATAAGCTCTATTGCCTGTTTCTTCTGGTGTTTTCGGGATTGAAAGTAGTGTAATGTTAAGGGATATATTTCAAGAATCCTTTCCTTGTAGCGCTGGTAAAGGTTAAGCAGCGTAGCATAAGAGGTATTAAAGCGACTCTTTACTTCTTCCGGCGAGCTATCTATCATCTGCTTGACTTGCTCAAAGTTTACAAAGCGCGGATTCACCCGGCAGTAAACCAGGCCGGCCTTGTCCATACCGCGCCTGCCTGCGCGCCATGCCATCTGGTAAAAATCGCGTACCTTTAGAACCCTTACGTAACGGCCGTAATATTTATCCAGGTTATTGAATACCACGCTGCGCGCCGGCATATTGATGCCGAGTGCGAATGTTTCGGTGGTAAAAATAACCTTGAGCAGGCGGCTGGTAAATAAGCGCTCGATTACCTCTTTCAGCGTAGGAAGCATTCCCGCATGATGAAAAGCAATGCCTTTCTGGATCAGGTAGAATAAGCGTTTTGCGCTTTCTTCATGCGCTAAATCATAACGCTCACAGAGCCGGTTATACAAGCTGCTGATTTGCTCTTTTTCCTCTTTGTCCAGGAAATCAAAACTGAACAGCTCAAAGGCCAGGTCTTCAGTAAGCCTTCTGCTGAATACAAACCAGATACAGGGCATGCCGTTGTTGCGCTGGATATAATCTATCAAGCCTTGCAGGCGGTTAGCGCGAAGGAATTTTTTCCTGCTTCTTGAGCTAAGCAGCTTATTTAAGTCGGAAAGGTTGTCGATGACTTGGCCCTTACACTGGAATAAGAAGTGCAAAGGCACAGGGCGTTTATTTTCAATGACAATCTTAAGCGGATTTTTCTGCACTGATTCAATCCATTGGCTGAATTCCTTTATATTGGGGATAGTCGCAGAAAGCGCAAGCAGGCGTATGTGTTTGGGCATAAAAATAAGCGATTCTTCCCAGACTGTGCCGCGTTCTTCATTGTCAATATAATGGATTTCGTCAAAGATAACCCAGGAATATTTTTCCAGCTCTTGCGGCGCGTCAAGGATTTTATTACGGAATATCTCGGTGGTCATAACCAGGACCTGGGCTTGCGGGTTAAGTGAGACATCTCCGGTAAGGATTCCAATTTTGCCGGGAAACTGTTCCTGAAAATCGCGGAATTTCTGGTTGGAGAGCGCTTTTATCGGCGCGGTGTAAATTATGCTTTGCCCGGTTTTAAGGGATTCGGCAATTACATACTCGGCAATAGCGGTTTTGCCGGCTCCGGTAGGGGCTGAGACAATTACCGAGTATTTTTGGTCTATATATTCGATTGCCTCTTGTTGAAAGCGGTCGTATTGCATGCGGCTATTATAACATATTTTTGAGATACCCTGCAGGGTATTTCTATTGCTATTTCTTAAGAGCTGTATTAGAATTACAGAGAAGGAGGTATTTGAATATGGATAGCTCGAGTGAGCCCAAAGGCAGATTCAGGCAGAGATTCGCTATCCTGCTCCTGTTTTTGATAATTATCGGGATAAGCAATTACTACTTGCGCATTGACTTAGAGCGTATTAGATTTTTTTTAGAGGGTTTTTCTCCCTGGCTTGGCGCATTGATTTTTGCTTTTATCTATGTCCTGGCAACTATTTTCCTGCCGCTTAGCAAGGATATACTTAAGGTAGTTGCTGCGGTTTACCTGGGCTTTATTTTCAGCAGCCTGGGTATTTGGATTGCCGAGATAGTAAATGCTGTTTTATTTTTCCACCTGGCGCGCTATTTAGGCAGGAAATATGTAGAGAAAAGATTAAAGGGCAGGGCAAGAGCGATTGACGAGAAGATCAGCTCTTCGGGATTCAAGGGCATTTTAATATTAAGGTTAATCCCGCTTGTTCCTTACCGGGCAATGGATTTATTAGTCGGGTTGACCTCTTTTAGTTTTATCCAGTATTTCGTTATTGTAGTTATCGGTTCGCCGCTGCGTATTATGTGGATACAATATGTCTTAGCAGGCGTGGGCATCGGGGTATTCAAGAATCCCGCCTTACTGGTTAATTTCATGGCAGAGAATAAACTTGCTTTTATCTGGAGCACGATTTATCTTATTGCGGTGATTATTGTTGCGTTCAGGCTTAAATTTAAGAAGAGAATTTAATTACTAAATACGAAAAAGGTGATATAATTAAATCATAATGTGTAATCAAAAACAGCTGTTTTTTGCGCTGTGCATTCTGTTTTTCTGCTCTTTTTGCGGCTGTGCAGGCAGTTTTGAATATAATTACCAGGATATTTTAGTTTCCAGGGTA
>JAHJCI010000154.1 GCA_018813085.1 Candidatus Omnitrophota bacterium
CTTTAAAAGTAAAACCTCTAATTGAGCTCCTGTTTGGCGCCTGGCGGTTAACCGGGCCGGCAATACCTTGGTGTCGTTAAGTACAAAGACATCGCCTGTATGTATAAAACGGGTTATCTCTTTAAAAATTAACTCTTTGAGAGTCTTATTTTTGCGGTTTAAAACAAGCAGCCGGGATTCATCCCGTTTGGCTCCGGGCTCCTGGGCAATCAGCCCTTCGGGTAAATGGTATTTGAAGTCAGAAAGCTGCATTAGATTCCTTTATTACAGCTGGCCTGCGGTGAGCATTTCTAAAGCTTGGAGGTATTTTTGACTTGTTTTGGATATTATATCCTGAGGCAATTCGGGGGCAGGAGGAGTTTTATCCCAATCCAGGCTTTCCAAATAATCGCGCACGAATTGCTTGTCAAAACTGGGCTGGCTTCTGCCTGGCTGATATTGATCTTTCGGCCAAAAGCGCGAAGAATCCGGCGTTAATATCTCATCAATAAGCATAATCCCGTCATTATATATACCGAATTCGAATTTTGTATCGGCAATAATAATGCCTTTACTAAGAGCGTAAGAACCGGCTTTCTTATAGATGTTGATACTTAACATTTTTAACTTATCTACTACCTCTTTACCCAGCTCTTTTTCCACGGATTCCTGCGTCACATTTATATCGTGGCCTGCGGAAGCTTTAGTAGAAGGAGTAAATATAACATCGGGTAATTTACTTGACTCCAGAAGCCCTTTCGGCAGTTCTATCCCGCAGATACTCTGCTCCTTTTTGTATTCCTTCCATCCTGATCCGGAAAGATACCCCCTTACTATACACTCTACGGCAAAAGGCTTGGTTTTTCTTACCAGCATCGAACGGCCGGAAATAATCTCTTCATATTTCTCTAATTCGCCGGGATAACTACCGACATCAGAGGTAATAAAATGCGTCGGCACAATATCTTTAATAAAATTGAACCAGAAGCAGGAGATGGCGGTTAAAATTTCGCCTTTACGCGGGATTCCAGAAGGCAGAATCACATCAAAACAGGAAATCCTATCGGTTGAGATGATCAGGAGCTCCGTGCCTAAATCGTAAACGTCTCTGACCTTGCCTCGTTTAAATAGCTTTAGGTCTTTGAAATCCGTGTTTAATAAAACACTTTTTGCCATTTATTTTTTTAACCGTCTTAAAAGGGCTTTATATTCTTTCCATAATTCCTGCGGTAAATCTTTTCCAAAACGCTTAAAAAATTTCTTTACATCCTCCGCCTCTTCTAGCCAGTCAGTTTTGTTGATAGTGAAAAGTTTCTCCTGTGCCCTTGCCGGAAGACGTAAGCCGGTCATATCTATATCGTGCGCCCTAGGAATATAACCAATAGGGCTGTCTACTGCTTCTACTTTATTATTACAGCGGTCTAAAATCCACTCTAATATTCTAAGATTCTCCCCGTAGCCCGGCCATAAGAACTTACCATGCTCATCGGTTCTGAACCAGTTTGCATGAAATATCTTCGGCGGATTGAGCATACGCCTGCCCATTTTCAACCAGTGCCTAAAATAATCTGCCATATTATAACCACAGAAAGGAAGCATGGCCATGGGATCGCGCCTTACCTCTCCCACTTTACCAACCTGTGCAGCTGTGCGCTCCGAAGCCATGGTTGCTCCCACAAAGACACCATGCTGCCAATTAAAAGACTCAAATACCAAAGGTGTTAGGTGGGACCTGCGCCCACCAAAGATTATCGCCGAAATCGGGACTCCGTGGTGCTGCTCCAGGCGAAAAGACGCTGAAGGACAATTAGAAATCGGAGTGGTAAACCGGGCATTAGGGTGCGCGCCCTTAATCGGCTTCCCGTTCTCATCTGTCATCCCCGGCTTCCATGTACGGCCTTGCCAGTCAACGCCGCTTTCGGGCGTCCGGCCATCTGCGCCTTCCCACCAAACTGTGTTATCTGGCGCGAGCAGTACATTGGTAAATATAGTATCCTTTTTAATCGTGGCTAACATACTGGGATTGCTTTTGGCATTAGTTCCTGGCGCGACACCGAAAAACCCTGATTCAGGGTTGATCGCCCATAGGGTTCCGTCAGAATCAATGCGCATCCAGGCAATATCGTCTCCTACTGTCCAGATCCGATACCCCTTTCTCTTGAGCCCCTCAGGAGGCACTAACATCGCCAGATTAGTTTTCCCGCAGGCGCTGGGAAACGCTGCTGCTATATATTCAATATGCCCGCTTGGCTCCTCTATGCCCATAATAAGCATATGTTCGGCAAACCATCCTTCGCGTTTTGCAAGATAGCCGGCAATACGCAAAGAAAGGCACTTCTTCCCCAGTAGTACGTTACCGCCGTAACCCGAATTTACGCTCCAGATGGCGTTATCCTCCGGGAAATGCAGTATAAGCCTCCTGTTAATATCTAAGTCTGCTTTGGAATGCAGGCATTTAGTAAATTCCTGAGTTTTCTGTAGCTGTTTTAAAACTTCTTCCCCGGCCCTTGACATAATCAACATATTCAAGACTACATACCGAGAATCAGTCAACTCTACGCCGATTTTACTAAATTCCGAGCCCACCGGGCCCATTGAAAAAGGGATTACATACATAGCCCTGCCCTTCATGGACCCTTTAAAGATAGCACTTGCTTTTTTATAAGCAACCTTGGGGGGCATCCAGTTATTGATAGGGCCTGCGTCGTGTTTTTTTCTGGTGCAGATAAAAGTAAGGTGTTCTGTGCGCGCTACATCATTAATCGCTGTACGGTGCAGGAAACAACCGGGTAATTTCTCTTGGTTTAAAAGAGTAATCTCTTGGCTTTCAACCGCTTCCTTTTCAAGCCGCGCTTTCTGCTCGGCCGAACCGTCTATCCAGATAATTGAATCCGGCTGGCAAAGCTTAGCGCAAGAATTTACCCAGGATTTTAATTCTTTAAGGTCATTCATAAATCTAATAATAGACTAATAAAAGAGATTGTTGCCGGCGGGCCCGACGAGATTTGAACTCGCGATCTTCAGATCGACAATCTGACGCGTCGAGAATTCTCGCATTGCCCATCAAGCCGCAACTAATTCATTCTTTTGTTGTTGCGTATTATCGCATAAATCGGTTTGGTTTGCAAGTGGATTTTGTGCCCAAATTGTGCCTATCTGGAGTTAAAATTGGTTAAATTTCGTTAAACTTGGTTAAAAGCAAAAACGCCGTAAGTTGTTTACGGCGCTTGCTTTATTGGCGGGCCCGACGAGATTTGAACTCGCGATCTTCAGATCGACAATCAGAAAAGATACACGGATATTAATTGTTTTTTATTCATTTCTCCCATCGTTTTAACCACAAGATTACTCCTCTAACAAAGAGAAACCCAAGGTAAATCCCAATTCCAAGCAGGAAGCCAAATAAAATCAACCGTATCATTTAAGCCCCTCTCTTGCTATGATTTTCTTAATGTTCATCTTATTTCTCCTTCATTTCCTTAATCGCCCAAGCATCTATTCATCAGCCTATTTATTTTTCTTTGGTTTCTTTTTTTCTCTTTTTCTTTTGTTTTTGTCGTGAGACATTTTTTACCTCCTATAGTGGTAAGGTCTATATTACTACTACATTCACTTAGAGTAAACGTTTTTCTTGCACCTCTCTACCCTAAAATATATAATATAAGTATGAAGAAGTTTCTAATCAGCCTAATTACTATAGCATTTCTTTGCTCTCTTGCCTTTTCTTAAACAGCCCAAGCTCGCCGCCGTCCCAGTAAACGCCGTAGGGACCAGATAAGCGTAAAGAAAGCCGAACGCGAGTTAGAAGAGCTTCAAAATACTGTCAGGGCGGAGTTAGAAGGTAATAACCCTGAGATTGCAAGAGAGATACTTGATAGATATAAAGGTAGTGCTTACGAAGAGGAAATCAAGACATTAGAAGTAGAGATTGCAGAGCAAGAGGCAGAAAAAGAAGTCTCTAAGGAAAAACGCACCCCCGAAGAAAACCAGACACCTGAACAGCCCAATTAAACATCCTACCTTACATACTCCTAAAATATTTCTCCTACTTACAATAGACGTAAGAGGTGGAGAAATCTCAAAGGGGATTTTTGTATTAAAAGGCGATAAACATTGAAAAAATCGTTAAAATAGTGTATACTTAGATTGTAGACAATGCAAGCTGTAGAAACATGCTGTAGAGTCACAGAAAAGGCGTCAGTAATAAACTGGACGCCTTTTCTGCTTTTAGAGGGTTAATAGACGAATAACGTAGAGAAACCTCACATAAGAAACCCACCCTGCTTTTGACAAGGTGGGCTGGATTGTCTTGAAGTTAGGTTATAGCTTAACTACGTTTGTTGCTTGAGGACCTTTTGGTCCTTCTCCGATTTCAAACTCAACCGCTTGGCCTTCATCTAAAGACTTGAAACCTTCGCCCTGAATTTCTTTGTGGTGAACAAAACAATCTTTGCTACCATCATCTGGCGTTATAAACCCATAACCTTTCTCACTACTGAACCACTTAACTTTTCCTTTTGCCATTATTTACTCCTCCTTCCACTCTAATTATACCACACAATCTTAAAAATGCTATTAGATTGAGTACTCAGGCTTGTGCCCAATTTGTGCCTATCTTTTGTTAAAATTGGTTAAATTTCGTTAAACTGGGTTAAAATGAAAAGTGTTGTAACTTGCTTACGGCGCTTGCTTTACTGGCGGGCCCGAAGGGATTTGAACCCTCGATCTTCAGATCGACAATCTGACGTGCTAAACCAGGCTGCACCACGGGCCCGAAATATTGAGTAAGATTTTAACCTAAAATATGAAGAATTGCAATAATTTTTCTTGGCTTGTTATATCTGCGACTATCCTACTTGTACTAAAATATAAGAACAGGTATGTCTTAAGGTATCTAAATTCTTAGTCAAATATCAAATTTTTGGTTTTTGGTTTGTATTTTTGATATTTGATTTTTAATATTTCAATGTGGGCGATACAGGATTCGAACCTGTGACCTTTGCGATGTAAGCGCAACGCTCTAACCAGCTGAGCTAATCGCCCCTATGGTTGAAATATTATAGAATATAAACATGCTCTAGTCAACTCGGATTTAAAAAATTGTCCCGTCTAAAAGACGGGACAGGTGAAGAAACTTAAAGGAGGGGAAATTTCCTGCCCTCAGGCAGGTTTGTAGTAATCCAGGCCGCGCAGGATATACTGATCATCCATGCGCTTGGGTGAGAAAAACTTGCGCACAAAGAGCTTGGCTTTATTTATATCAAACTCCTTGCAGCAGTAAATATCAATTGAGATAAAATTCTTGGGAGTAAGCGTATGTATTACTACGGAGCTCTCCACAAGAGGCGCCCATCCGGAAAGGCCTGCCTTGTCGGGGAACCGTTCGTCAGGGGTGCGAAATATATTGGGCGGCGCCTGTTTTTCCATGCCTAAATAAGTGACAATTTCGTCAAGAAATTTATAACATAAGGTCAGGTCATCACAGGTGCCTGGCTTACAATCGTATAAATCTAAAAGCAGCTGAAAACCAAACGCATTTTCTTTGCTACCTGTCTTAATACTTACCTTGTTCCCTTGTGTCTCTGTTTTTAACATTAAAAAACTCCTTATTCATAGAGTCCTGGAGTATATCCCTATACACAGTATATTGAATTTTTCTGCTAACGGCCTCTATGGTTGATTTTTTAATGCCACTGAAACAACCATATGCTGTGGTATTGAATATATGTTTATACAACAGATATTATGATAAAATTTTTCAAAAATGCAAGTATTTTTTTAAAATCGGAAATTATTGAAACTGTGCGGATTGAAGGCAGGCAAAGCTACCTCTGTTGGGCAGAAAATTCATTCTTCAGGATATCGAGAACTCTCTGGTGGGCGCTATCTACTTCTTCTCCGGTAAGCGTGCGTTCATCACAGCGATAAGTACAGGACAAGGTCAATCCCTGATGTCCGGCGGGTATTTGTTCGCCGGAATATATATCTATCAACTCTAATCCTACAAGATAAGGGATTTGTTCTGCTTTAATTTTTTTTGTTATTTCACCGAAGGTCACGCCTAATTTTAATATTGCGCTTATATCCCGCACTGCTTCGGGATACAGAGGAATCGGTTTATATTTTTTCTCTATTTTTGAGATTTCGGCAAAAAGTATGTCTAAATCCAGCTCAGCAGCAAAAATAAAATTTTTGATATCCAGCCGCTCTAAAATATCCGGCTTTATCCTGCCTAATCTAGCACATTTTTTCTTATTTACTATGAGCGCGATAGATAAACAGGGGTGGTCCTGAGCCCCTATAAACTCATACTCTGTAATTCCTACGCGATGCAGAAGTATTTCTAATGTTCCTCTGATATGGGGTAATATCTGTTGCGACTCACTGCCATAATGTGCAATCCCGAGAGAAAGCTTTTCCCGATTACCGCAAAAGACCTTACCGATTTCAAATAACTGGATGTCTTTCTGTTTGTGCTGATTAAGGTTATACCCGATGCAAGCGCTTAATCCGGGAAGCAGGCTTGGGCGTAAAACTTCCTGTTCGCTGGTCAAGGGATTCGCAACCGCCATTAGCTCTAAGTCGGCATAACCAAACGCATTGGCACGGCGCCGGCTTATAAGGCTGTAGGTAAACACCTCGTTTTCCCCCAGGCCCAGTAAAATATCCCTGATCATGTTTTCTTTGCGCTGGTCCTCGGATGTATCCATCTGAGGAATAACCCTGGGAATCCTGGACAGCACTTTATCATATCCGGAAATCCGCGCGACTTCTTCAATTAAATCAACCGGCTGGCTGACATCGATTCTGAAAGAGGGAACCTTTATGTTAAAAACTCCTGCCTTCTGCTGTTTTACTGCAAAGCCCAAACAAGAAAGTATCCTCTTTATCTCGCTTGTTTTATAATTATTCCCCAAAACACGATTAACCTCCTGGGTCTTGAGAGTAATCGACTGTGTTTTAATTTTTCCCCTGGTAGTGGATTTTGCCGAAACACACCCTCCTCCTGCTAAATCCAGAATAAGGCTGGTGGCTCGTAATGAAGCAACATCCGCGTTTTTAGTATCAATACCCCGCTCAAAACGATAAGATGATTCCGAGGATAACCCTAATTTCCGCGATGCACGCCGTGTGAGAATCGGGTCAAATACAGCAGCTTCCAATAATATGTTTTTCGTGCCTGCACCTACCTCAGAATCCATGCCGCCCATAATTCCCGCGATAGCCACAGGACTTTCTTTATCCGCGATAACTAAAATATCCTTATCCAGCGCCTTTTGCTGCCCGTCAATTAAAGTAATCTTTTCTGACGCAGCTGCACGGCGCACGGATATCAAACCTTGTTTTATTTTATCCAAATCAAATGCGTGCAGCGGCTGGCCGGTTTCCATCAGTACGTAATTTGTAATATCAACAACGTTATTAACGCTGCGGATGCCGATTAACTCCAGGCGTTTCTTTAGCCAGCCAGGAGAAGATTGAACCTGCAAACCCTTAATAACTCTGGCGGTATACAAAGGGCAATCCTTTTTGTTTTCAATCTTGATTTCAAGTTTTGATACTGGATACTGGATGCTGGATGCTCGTTTGTGTTTGCGAGTATCGAGAATAAAGCATCTAGCATCAAGTTTTAGTTTCTTACCTGTAATCGCTGCCACCTCGCGGGCAATACCGATAACCGAAAGCCAATCCGGGCGATTAGAGGTAATCTCCAGTTCAAAAACCCAATCACCGCCTTTGCTTTCCAAAGACGTGACCTCTAAACCGGACATAGTCAATTTCTCGGCTAGCTGTAGAGCAGGAATCTTAATCTCTACAAAATCCTTAAGCCAATTATAAGTTACTTTCATATTGTATTAATTGCTATAAGTAGCGAGTAGCCCTTCGACTTCGCTCAGGATCCCTCGAAGGATCCCGAGTGAAATCGAGGGACAAGTAGAGAGTAGGGAGATTTTTCTCGCTACTCGTTTCTCGCTACTCGCTACTTATAGTTAAAACTGCTGCAAAAATCTCAAATCGTTCTCAAAGAATAAACGAATATCATTGATGCCGTATTTAAGCATGGCAATCCGTTCCAC
>JAHJCI010000155.1 GCA_018813085.1 Candidatus Omnitrophota bacterium
GAGGAGCAAACGATGTCTTTATCCGTAAATATTCCCCTGGAGCAGGCGCTGGATAATGGCTGGCGGATTCTGGCAGATTCTTTTCTTCCCGAAGAGACCGGCTTCAGGACAGAGTTAATTAAGGAATTCTGGCCTAAGGGTAAACTGGGGGACGAACTGGGGGACGTTCCCCAAGGGGACACCCCGCAGAAGAGTTGATATTTTAACTCCATGAACAATAAGGAGTTAAAATGCTATAGGGTGCTGTTTGGGGGAACGTCCCCCAGTATGGTTATATGGCAAAGATACGGCTGACTAAGAACGAATTAAAGATACAGAAAGACGCATTAAAGAGGTTTAACCGCTATCTTCCCATGCTGCAGCTTAAAAAGCAGCAGCTGCAGGTAGAGATTGGCAGGATAGATAATTCTCTTACAAAATTAGACAGCCAGATCAATGCTTTTGAGAGCCGCGTTTATTCCTGGGTAGATTTATTTGCCGAAGATATAGGGCTGGTGAGCCTGCTTAAGATTAAGCAAATCAATACCGACACAGGCAATATAGCCGGGATAGATATCCCTATATTCACAAGCATAGATTTCCAGGAGCCTGCATACGACTATCTTTTAATCCCTTTCTGGGCGGACGCAGCCGTAGAAGCCTTGAAGGAGGCTATGGCCCTGAAAGCAGAATTATTAATTTTGCGTAAACAGAGACTTATACTGCAGGAAGAGCTAAGAATTACTACTCAGAGAGTAAATCTCTTTGAAAAGGTAAAGATACCCGAGGCATTAGAAAATATAAGGATTATCCAGATTCATCTCGGTGATTTACAGATTGCAGGGGTAGTAAGAGGCAAAATCGCCAAAGCTAAAATAGAAAAGAGAAGAGAGTTGGTGAATGTATGATTGTTGCGATGAAGCAAGTAAGCCTCCTGGTTTTAGATAAATACAAAGACGAATCTCTGGCTGAATTAAGGAAAATGGGGCTCTTGCATGTAAAATATATGAATTCTGCCAAGTCATCCCATACAGAACTGCTGGAGGTAAAGATAGAGGATATAGAGAAAGCGTTACTCATAATTTCCGGCTACCCTTTAGAGAATAAAAAACAGGCATCCTCTGATCAAGGCAGGTTATCTTCCTATGCGGCTCAGATAGTTGCTTTAAGCAGGCAAAGGCAACGTTGTGTGCAAAGCCAAGAAGATATCAAAGGCAAGATTTCCTGGTATGAGACTTGGGGAGAATTTTCTTTAGATAAGCTCAAAGAATTGAGGAATCAGGCAGTATATGTCAGGCTTTATAGGTGTAATAAAAGAGAATTGCAGGGGTTAAGAAAAAATAAGGCCGTCGAAGTTATAAAAAGGAAAGGCAATGATTATTATATCGCACTTATTTCTCTTGATGAAAAAGAGAAAATAAATTTGGCAGAGTTTATTCCTCCCGAAACGGATATCCGGCAACTTAGGAATGAATCGAGGATAATAGAGAATAAAATCTCCTCCATAGATAATATTTTAAGACAGAAAGCAGGCTTAAGGAACGGCTTTAATGAATATTTAAATTATCTTAAAAAGTCTCTGGATTTTAATAAGGTAAAAGCAGGCATGCAGCAGGCCGAAGAACTTGTTTGTCTGCAGGGTTTTATGCCTACAGGAGAAACCGGGAAGCTGGTTAAGTTATCCGAGAAAAAGGGATGGGCGTATCTTATCCGGGAACCCGGCAATCCAAGAGAAGTACCCACGCTTATTAAGAATCCGCGCTGGCTGAGGATAATCGATCCGGTATTTAAATTTATGGGGACCCTGCCCGGCTATGATGAACCCGATGTAAGCTTTACATTCCTTTTATTCCTCGGTTTATTCTTTGCCTTGCTTATAGGAGACGCAGGATACGGATTGATATTCCTTTTAGCGACTTACTTAATCAGGAAAAAAGCTTCGCAATTACCGGCGCAGCCGTTTATCCTTATGTATGTTTTAAGCTTAGCTACGGTGATTTGGGGTGCCGCAAGCGGTACCTGGTTTGGCTTTGAGCAAATAGCACGGCTTCCTTTTTTAAGGAGCGTGGTTGTCAGCGACTTGAATAGCTTTATAGCCAGCAATCAATACTTTATGATGTACCTATGTTTTATTATCGGGGCCGTACATTTAACCATAGCCCACATTACATTGGCTTTGAGAATAATCAACTCTATTAAAGCACTGGCTGAGTTTGGCTGGATACTGATTATCTGGAGTTTATTTTTTGTAGTAGGCAAAGTTGTTCTGGGCAGGGCGTTGTATGAATATACAGGAATTATTTTTTCTTTAGGCGCTATCCTGGTGCTATTATTCTCCAATCCGGGAAAGAATATATTAAAAGGCATCGCCGTTACCTTGGGAAATTTACCCTTAAGAGTAATCAGCTCTTTTTCGGATATAGTGTCTTACTTGAGGTTGTTTGCCGTTGGTTATGCTAGCGTCGCTGTTGCCGGAAGTTTTAATGCTATGGCGTCCAGGATAGGATTTCATAATATAGCAGCAACTTTTATATCAGCGTTTATCCTTTTTCTGGGGCACGGTTTGAATATTATACTCGGGTTGATGGCTGTTATTGTACACGGGATAAGGTTAAACATGCTTGAATTTTCTACGCATTTAGGCATGCAGTGGTCAGGGTTTGAATATAAGCCTTTTAAAGAGTGAGTGTTAGTTGGTATAAAGTTGTCCCTCGCTTAAGCACTTGGAAATTTCTGGCGCTTCGCGCCTAAAATTTCCTGCGTAAGC
>JAHJCI010000156.1 GCA_018813085.1 Candidatus Omnitrophota bacterium
AAGCAGGGATTTGCTGGATATAATCTTTTTGTTATCGAATCTTAAACCGGGCAATTGGATAGGACTTGAGCCGGTTGCGATAATTATATATTTAGCTTTTATTCTATTATCCGCAACAACTAGATCTTCGTTTGATATAAACCTGGCTTCGCCTTGTAGAAATTCCACGCCTTTTAACATAAATTGCATGCCTTTTGCCAACTGGTTGACGACAGCCTGTTTCCTATTTTGGATTTCCGGAAAATTAATTTTTACTGCGGAAGATTCGATTCCGAATTTTGAGGATTTTTTTATTAGAGAGTAAACCTTTGCTGAATGGATTAGTGTTTTGGTGGGAATACATCCGCGATTAAGGCATGTCCCGCCGATTTTATCCTTCTCAATTAAAACCGTTTTAAGGCCTAATTTCTTTGCCTCAAGCGCTGCATTGAAACCTGCCCATCCTGCTCCGATTATGGCAAGGTCATACATAATTGATTTAGGAGTTGCTTAACCAAGGATATTTACCTGGTTAAGTTATCCATTAATCATAGAAATTTGTTTTTTAATGGATGCAGCCGATTTCAAGAAGGCTTCTCTTTCTTGATTGTTTAGCTCTAATTCTATTATTTTTTCAATGCCGGTTTTTCCTATTACGCAGGGAATGCCTATACAAAGGCCGTCCAGGCCATATTCACCGTTTAATAAGGCAGAAACCGGTAAAATTCTTTTTTCGTCACTGGCAATCACTGTTGCTAGTTCTGCGATAGCCGCTGAAGGAGCAAAATAAGCACTGCCGCTTCCTAACTGTTGTACTATCTCTGCACCGCGGCCGAAGGTTTTATGAAAAATAACAGTGATTTTCTTTTGCTCAAGCTGCGATTCCAGCGAGGCCCCTTTTACCTTAGTGTAGCGAGCCAAGGGCAGCATTTCCTCGCCGTGGCTGCCAATTATACAAGGCTCTATTTCGTTAATATTTACATTAAGTTCCTCGCAGATAAGGTTAGCTAGGCGTGCGCAATCCAGCGAAAGCCCCATACCAATGACGCGGTTTGCCGGATGCCCTGTTTCTTTATAGATCAAATGCGTCATCGCATCCAAAGGATTAGTAACTACGATTACGATCGAATTAGGACAAAGGTGCTTTATATTTCCGCTTATTCCGCGGGCAATCTGGCTATTTTTGCGAGCCAGTTCTTCCCTTGTCATTCCAGGTTTACGCGGCAGGCCGGCTGTTATTATAACTATATCCGATTCAGAAATTTGCCTTATATCGTCGGTGCCTCTTATATGTGAATTCTGTTTTGATATAAAACGGGAGTCGTTTATGTCCAATGATTTACCCTGCGCTAAATTTCTCACAACATCAATCAGCACAACCTCACCTAATCCACAATGACTTAAGCGCATCGCCGTTAAGCCGCCCACATGTCCTGCTCCGATAATAGATATTTTCATAGTATTATTTCTTGATTTTTTTAATTATAGCCTCAGCCATTTCCTGCGTTCCCACGGCTGTTGGGTCATCCCGGTTTGGTTTTAAGTCATAAGTAACTGCTTTTCCTTCGGAAAGAACCTCAATGAGTGCTTTCTGAAGTTTTTCTGCAGCGCTATTTTCCTTCAAGTATTTAAGCATCATAATTCCGGAAAGTATCATAGCCGTGGGGTTGACTTTATTTTCGCCCTTATATTTAGGAGCAGCACCATGTACCGCTTCGAAAACAGCAATCTTATCTCCGATATTTGCTCCGGGAGCAACCCCGAGCCCTCCGACTAATCCTGCGCACAAGTCAGAAATTATGTCTCCGTAAAGATTAGGCAAGACCAATACATCGTAATCCCTCGGCTTTTGCACCAGCTGCATTGTCATGTTATCAACAATCCTGTCTTCAAAAGCTATCTTTCCCTCATATTCTTTGCTAACTTGGCGCGCGACCTTTAAAAACAAGCCGTCACTGAATTTTATAATATTTGCTTTATGAACGGCAGTTACCTTTTTTCTGTTATTCTTTAATGCAAATTCAAAAGCAAACCTGACAATTGCCTCGGAAGCAGATTTTGAGATAGGCTTTAAAGAAATAGCCGAATCAGGCAGGATTCTACGGCCGGTATGTTTATTTACGAAACTAATTAAATCTTTTGTTTCTGTTTTCCCAACCTCAAACTCAATACCGGCATATAAGTCTTCGGTATTTTCACGAACAACAATCAAATCTATATCTTTATGGATACTTCTAACTCCCGGATATGATTTTGCAGGCCGCAGGCAGGCATAAAGGTTTAATTTTTGCCTTAAGGCGACATTTACAGAACGAAATCCTCCGGCAACAGGAGTGATGATGGGCCCTTTTAGCGCTACTTTATTTTTTCGAATTGAGTCTAAAGTCGCCTCCGGAAGAAGTTCTCCGTATTTTTCTTTCGCGTCCGCTCCGGCTAGTGCCTCTTCCCATTCTATTTTTACCTTCGTTGCTTCTATACATTTTTTTGCGGCTTGAATCACTTCAGGGCCGATTCCGTCTCCGGGTATTAAAGTAATTTTATAAGCCATATCAGCAATCCGTAATTACTACCCGTTACCAACAGGCAGTTTTTTGTATTTTTTGTAATAATTTACTATTCCGCCGGAAATCAATAATTCCTGCATTATTTTTGCCAGCGGATTAATCTTTAACTGAATTTTTTGATTAATTACGAGAATCCCTTTATTAAAATCTATCTCTAAGGAATCCTTTTCTTTAATCCTGCTTGTATCAGTTTCTATCAAGGGTAATCCGATATTAAAACTGTTCCTATAAAAAATCCTTGCGAACGATTTTGCAATGACTGCGGTTATCCCGGATTCTTTAATTACAAGCGGCGCCTGTTCCCTGGAAGAACCCATTCCAAAATTTCTTCCGCAAACCAAGATTGTTTCACCAGGAGTAATCTTTTTAGAAAAATCCGGATCAATGTCTTCCATGATATGCTTTCCCAGTTCTTTAATATCCGTAATCGAAAACTTGTATCTTCCGGAAATAATAAAGTCCGTGTTAATATCGTCGCCTAATTTTATTGCTTTGCCTTTTAATTTCATATTTTATATTGAATAATTTATCCTTAGTTTCAGGTGTTGTTTTTGGCTTCGTCATAGGTATAACCCCTTATGGGGTCAATTGTTATAATTACACGGGGTGTCCCCTTAGGGAACGTCCCCCAGGGTATTAGAGCTGGCGGAATTCTTCTACGTTTTTGACCTTTGACATTGCAACGTCCAGGCTTATGACGCCCTGGGCAAATAATTCTTTTAACGATTTATCCATTGTTTTCATCCCGTATTGGCTACCCGTTTGCATTAAAGTAGGAATCTGTTCGGTTTCTTCCTCGCGCACAAGGTTCCGTATTCCGGGAGTAGCAATCATAATCTCAGTGGCTAATACGCGCTGCTTGCCGTTTATATGGGGCAGCAATAGCTGCGACACTACTCCCTGCAGGCAGTTTGCAAGCTGTAACTTAACCTGCTGTTGCTGGTGGGGCGAAAATACGTCAATGATTCTTTCGATTGTCTGCGGGGCATCAGGAGTATGTAGTGTCGCAAACACTAAATGGCCTGTTTCTGCGGCAGTAAGCGTAGTTGAAATCGTTTCCAGGTCGCGCATCTCACCGACCATGATAACATCCGGATCCTGTCTTAGTACGTGCCTTAATGCCTGGGCAAAAGAATTGGTATCTGAGTAAACCTGTCTTTGTTTAATTACGCTCTTTTTATTGCTGTGAATAAACTCAATCGGATCTTCAATGCAGATAATAAGCTCTTCCCTCTCGCTGTTTATTACGTCCAATAGAGATGCCAGGGTTGTAGTTTTACCTACGCCGGTTGGCCCGGTAATCAAAACAAGGCCGTTTGGCTTGCGCATTAAGTCCAGGGTTATCTGAGGCAGGCCTAATTGGTCCGGAGTGGGAATCTCGGTGGGAACGCGCCTTAATGCCGCTTCAACGCATCCCCTTTGCATATGGACATTCACGCGGAACCTGTCTAAATTAGGCAAGGCAACTGAAAAATCCAGCTCCAGGTCCTTTTCAAAGGTTTCTTTTTGCACGTCATTTAATATCGAATATATCAGGCGTTTTGTATCTTCTTTGTTCAGTGCCGGAAACTTTGTGCGCAGCATTCTACCGTGGATACGTAAAATCGGAGGCTCGTTTTCCGTTATATGTAAATCAGAGGCTTTTTTCTCGATAGTCAGCAGTAACAATTCTTTTAGTTCCATCTTTTGCTCCTTTCGCTATAAAAATAAATAAAGCAAATTTCTATAAATACTTTCTCGGGTCTGCTATTTTGCCTTCAATGGCCGAAGCAGTTACGGTAGCCGGAGAAGCTAAATAAATAAATGCTTTTGGATTGCCCATGCGCCCCTTAAAATTTCTATTTGCGCTAGATATAACCACTTCATTATCTGCAGGAATACCGTTATGCGTGCCTACGCAGGGCCCGCAGCCTGGACTGAGAACCACAGCCCCTGCTTTGATAAAGGTAGAGATTAGACCGGATTTAAGCGCTTTTAAGAATATGTCCCGCGAGGCCGGAGCAATTATTAATTTCACTCTCGGGTTTACCTTTGAGTATCTTAGTATCTTTGCTGCGATGTTTAGGTCTTCCAACCTGCCGTTAGTGCAGGTACCCAGAAAAGCTTCATCAATCTTAATATTTTTTAATTTAGT
>JAHJCI010000157.1 GCA_018813085.1 Candidatus Omnitrophota bacterium
CAAACCGCCTTAATAGCGCACTTAAGAATGCGGAAAAAGAAGCAGCCAGTTTAAAAGACGAATACGTATCCTGTGAACACCTTTTATTGGGACTCTTAGAATTTATTCCTGAGATTTTGCCTGTAAAGAAAGATGCGCTATTATCCGTATTAAAGGATATTCGCGGTAATCAGAACGTAACGGATATGAACCCGGAAGCTAAATTTAGGCCGCTAGAAAAATTCGGCCGGGATTTAACGGAACTTGCTAACCGGGGAAAACTTGATCCGGTTATCGGCCGCGATGAAGAGATCCGGCGCCTTATGCAGGTCATACTTCGAAGAACTAAAAACAACCCGGTTTTAATCGGCGAACCCGGAGTAGGCAAGACGGCAATCGTTGAAGGCCTGGCTCAGAGGATTGCTCAAGATGACGTACCGGAAGGACTGAAGAAAAAAAAGATTATTGCGCTTGATTTGGGAAGCCTGGTTGCCGGAACTAAGTTTCGCGGTGAATTCGAAGACAGGTTAAAAGCGGTTTTAAAAGAAATCGAGGCAACAAACGGAGGAATAGTTCTTTTTATCGATGAGTTACACACAATCGTCGGAGCAGGGGCAGCCGAGGGGGCAATTGACGCATCCAATATGCTTAAGCCGGCCCTGGCGCGGGGAATGCTGCGTTGTATAGGAGTAACAACACTTGATGAATACCGCAAGCACATTGAAAAGGACGCGGCTTTAGAACGCAGGTTTCAGCCTATTTATATAGACCAGCCGGGAATTGAGGAGACTATCGGTATTTTAAGGGGGCTTAAAGAGCGCTACGAACTGCATCACGGAGTGCGCATCAAAGACGGCGCCTTAATCGCCGCAGCCACACTTTCCCAGCGCTATATTACAGAAAGGTTCCTGCCGGATAAAGCTATTGATTTAATTGATGAAGCCGCAAGCCGCCTGCGTATGGAGATTGACAGCAAACCGCAAACATTAGACGAAATAGACAGAAAGGTTATTCAGCTGGAAATTGAAAGGCAGGCGCTTAAAAAAGAAAAAGACGCAGGTTCGCTGGAGAGGATTAAGAACCTGGAAAAAGAATTAAAGGATCTAAAACAGCAAAGCCATGAGTTGACCCGGCGCTGGCAAAAGGAAAAAGAAGTAATCAGCCAGGTGCGCAATATAAAAGAGAGGATTGAGCAGGCTAAACATGAAGAAAAGCAGGCAGAAAAAAAGGCTGACCTGGCAAAAGCCGCGCAAATTAAATATGGTGAGTTAAGAGATCTAGAGGCAAGATTAGCTGATTTTGACCGAAAATTATCAGAAGTCCAGAAAAATGGGTCGCTGCTTAAGGAAGAGGTAGACGCGGATGATATTGCCAGCGTGGTTGCCAAATGGACGGGCATTCCTTTAAGCAAGCTGCTTGAGGCAGAGTCAGAGAAGTTACTAAATATGGAGCAGCGGCTGAAGGCTCGCATCATAGGCCAGGATGAAGCGATTGGCCTGGTTTCTTCTTCCATACGCCGCGCACGTTCCGGCTTGAGCGATCCGCATCGTCCAATGGGAGTTTTCGTATTTGTAGGCCCGACTGGAGTAGGCAAGACAGAGCTGGCTAAATCGCTTGCCTGGTTCTTGTTTGACGATGAACAGGCAATAGTGAGGCTGGATATGTCAGAATACATGGAAAAGCATTCTGTCTCTAGGTTGATTGGTGCCCCGCCCGGTTACGTGGGCTATGAAGAAGGGGGCCAACTTACCGAGGCAATAAGGCGCCGCCCATACTCGGTGATTCTTTTTGATGAAATAGAGAAAGCACACCCGGACGTATTTAACGTATTATTGCAGATATTTGATGACGGCCGCCTTACCGACGGACAGGGGAGGGTTGTAAATTTTACCAACAGCGTAATTATCCTGACATCTAACTTAGGTACAGAACAGATAGCTTCAGGCGAAAGTAAAGAAAGTATACGCAGAAAGATTCTTGCAGAATTCCACAAGCATTTACGGCCCGAGTTTTTGAACCGGATTGACGAAACCGTGATATTCAATCATCTTTCCAAAGAAAATATGGCCGAGATTGTTGACATACAGTTTTCTCAAATCAGGAAAAGGATTAACCAGCAAGGCCTGGATTTGGTATTAGATAAGCAGGCACGCGAAATTCTGGCAAGGCAAGGATACGAACCGGACTTTGGGGCAAGGCCCTTGAAAAGGTTGATTCAGAAGCTGGTAGTTGACCCATTGTCCGTAAAGATGCTTAGCCGAGAGATTAAGCCTGGTGATAAAATAGAGATAACTCAGGATAACGGGTGCCTTGTTTTCAAAAAGCGCTAGCAGCTGTTTTAAGCAGGCGCTAGCAGTCTGTGAATAAAATTATCTGCGGGGTTGACTCTAGAGAATTTTATGATAAAATCATTGTTTGTCTATAGCAGGGTTGCGCAGGTGCCTTTAGAGTGCTCGCCTGTAAAAATATACCTTTAAAAATGGTTAGAATAATTGATCATGCCCAACGCCGTAATATAATTCTGGCGGCAAGCATTAATACCTATATCAATTCGGCACAGCCGGTTAGTTCCGAGAAACTGGCGCAGGAGTTTGACTTAAGCTCAGCAACCGTACGCAATATTTTCTCTGAATTGGAAGACAGCGGCTATCTTACCCATCCCTATACCTCTGCGGGCAGGATTCCTACTGATAAGGGTTATCGCTATTACGTAGATTTCCTGATGTCCCAGATAGAGCTCTTAAATAACGAAAAAAAATCAGTAGTCAGCGAATATAAAAATAAAATAGAACACTTTGATGACATATTGGAGAAAACCTCAGAGATCATATCAACCATTACCCATTATGCCGGTATAGTTTCATTACTGGAATGGGAAGACAGGTTTTTTTATAAGGGTTTAAGCCGTATGCTCGAACAGCCTGAATTCAACGATTCACAGAAAATACGCCTGCTTATACAGATGGTTGAGGAGAAGAAAAGGCTTCTGGATGTTATAAACCGCGATTTCAAGGAGACAACAAAGGTTTATATCGGTAAGGAAATCGGCTGTCCTGAAATAAATACCTGCTCCTTGGTAGTTTCGCGCTACCGTAAGGGCAAGAAGCAGAACGGCAGGCTTGCTGTTTTAGGGCCCAGGCGCATGAATTACGACCATATAATCGCTTCTTTAAGTTTTATCTCGGAAGTAGTAAGCGATATTCTGGAAGATACATAATTATTTAACTAAAAGATAAACATGCATAAGAATACAGAACAAAAAAAAGAAAAAGAAGAAGAAACTAATAAGCTCGTTAAACTGGCTGAGTGCGAATATAACCAATTAAAGCAGGAAGCCGGGCAAGCTAAAGAGTATGAGGATAAAATGCTGCGGGCTCAAGCTGAGTTTGAGAATATACGCAAGCGCCTTGAACGCGAAAAACAGGAATTTATCCGTTTTGCAAACGAAGGATTAATTTCGGATTTGTTAAACGTTGTCGATGATCTTGAGCGTACATTAGAGCTGGCTCAGGACAAACACCAGGATTTGGCTGCTTTCCTAAAAGGCGTTGAGTTAATCCTGGCGCACCTCTATGACCTGTTGAAAAAGCAGGGCCTTTCGCCGATTGAGGCAAAGGGTAAGATTTTTGACCCGGATTTTCACGAGGCATTATTAAATACCGAAACAAACGATTTTCAGGAAAACGCCATTGTAGAAGAATTGCAAAAAGGTTACCTGCTTAATGGGCGGGTATTAAGGACTTCAAAGGTTAAAGTTGCAAAGAAACCAGAAACCAGAGCAGAGAAACCAGAAGAACAAAGATAAAAAGTCTGGTTACTGTACTCTGTTATCTGTAATCTAACCGACGAGTAAAACGAGGAGGTTAATATGGCTAAAGTCATAGGTATTGATTTAGGGACTTCAAATTCGGCTGCTGCGATCATGGAAGCCGGCAGGCCGACAATCATCCCGTCTGCAGAAGGCGCGGGCGTGGCCTCAGGAAAGGCCTTTCCTTCATATGTGGCATTTACCAAGGACGGGCAAAGGCTGGTGGGGGAGCCGGCGCGCAGGCAGGCAGCAATAAACGTGGATGGTACTATCCGCGCAGCCAAGCGTAAGATGGGCATGGATTACAAGTTTAAGGTATTTGGCAAGGAATATACGCCGCAGCAGATTTCTGCTTTTATCTTGCAGAAAATCAAACAAGATGCAGAGGCGTATTTAGGCGATAAGGTAGAAGAGGCGGTAATTACCTGTCCGGCGTATTTTGACGATAATCAAAGGACAGCTACGAAGGACGCAGGAGAAATTGCCGGATTAAAGGTTTTGCGCATAATCAACGAACCTACTGCCGCCTGTCTTGCTTTTGGCCTTGAGAAATCACAAAAAGAACAGAAGATTATGGTTTTTGATTTTGGAGGCGGAACACTTGATGTAACCGTTATGGAAATGGCCCAGGGAGTGTTCGAGGTCAAATCTACTTCAGGCGATACACAATTAGGCGGAACAGATATGGATAATACGCTTATCGATTACATTGCCAATGAATTCAGGCGTGAATCAGGCATTGATTTACGCAATGATAATATGGCGATGCAAAGGTTGCGGGAGGCTGCAGAGAAAGCAAAAGTTGAATTATCTTCCACGCTTACAACCGACATAAACCTCCCCTTTATTACCGCTGATGCAACAGGCCCGAAACATCTTACCATGTCGATTACGCGCGCGAGGCTGGAAGAGCTTGTTTCTCCGATAATCGAAAAATGCCAGCATCCGATGGAGCAGGCAATTTCCGATGCAAAACTAACACCAAAGGATATAGATAAAATTATCATGGTGGGCGGGCCGACCCGTATGCCTATAGTACAGAAGTTTGTTGAGGATTATGCAGGCAAGAAGATAGAGCGCGGCATTGACCCTATGTAATGCGTAGCATTGGGAGCTGCCATTCAGTCAGCGATAATCACAGGCGATATGAAGGATGTTTTGTTACTTGACGTAACTCCTCTTTCATTGGGGATTGAAACATTAGGCGGCGTAAATACAAAACTCATTGAAAGGAATACGACTATACCTACGAGAAAAAGCCAGACATTTTCCACGGCTGCGGATAATCAGACCGCGGTAACCATACGAGTCCTCCAAGGCGAGCGCTCTATGGCTAATGATAATGTTGAATTAGGCCGGTTCGATTTAATAGGCATTCCTGCCGCACCGCGCGGCATACCGCAGATAGAGGTTACATTCGACATCGATGCAAACGGCCTTGTGCATGTTTCAGCCAAAGATTTAGGCACTGGCAAAGAGCAGTCTATTCGCATAACCGCCCCTAAGAAACTGTCTAAAGAGGAAATTGACAAGATGGTCAAAGAGGCAGAAAAGTTTGCTTCAGAGGACCAAAAAAGAAAAGAAGAGGTCGAAATAATCAACCAGGCAGATACTCAGGTTTTTTCTACTGAGAAATCACTTAAGGATTTCGGCGATAAGATAAGCCAAAGCGAACGTGGGGAAGTCGAATCAAAAATCAATGATTTAAAACAGGCAATCAAGGATAAGAACGTAGAGCGGATGAAAAAGACAATGGAAACCTTGACCAAGGCTTCTCATAAGCTGGCCGAAGAGATGTATAAGCAGGCAGCAGCAAAACAACAACAATCTCAACAAGCCAAACAAGAGACCAAGACAGAGGAGCCGGCAGGGGAAGCAGGCGAAGAAAAAGCTAAAGAGAACGAAGAAATTATTGACGCGGATTTCAAAGAAGAGAAATAACAATAACAATATAGGTTTAGGTA
>JAHJCI010000158.1 GCA_018813085.1 Candidatus Omnitrophota bacterium
CAACGTGAGCAGAAACAGCAGCAGCAGTTCCGCCGTAAGCGCATTACGCCTTTCCTGGATTCGGGCCAGCAGCAAGAGGAAGTATATTTTGAAGCAAACATCTTTGATTTAATTAATGCCTTTACTCAGGCACTCAAAGAGGTTCCCCGGGAATTATTCTATGAGGTTATTAAAGACGAGTTTACGGTTGAGGAGAAGATTCACGATATACTCCATCTCCTGATGGAGAAGGAGGTTGTAGTTTTAACCCTTCTTTTCAAGCAGGCAAAAAATAAGCTGGAAATAATCGCTACTTTTCTGGCTGTGCTGGAATTAATCCGCCTGCAAGAAATCATAGTCTGCAAAAGAGAGCTGTTTGAGGATATAGAGATTTTCCGTAATGTCGATAACATCGTTCCCCATGGAAGACAATAGGAAGAAAGCAATCCCGCCAAACACTAACGTTGCCGGCCAGGAGACTGAAGATGATGCTATTTTTAATATTTCTCTCAGGCCGCGCGTGCTTAGGGAATTCGTAGGGCAAGCGGAACTGATTTCAAATATTAAGGTAGTAATAACCGCGGCAAAACAGAGAAAGGAGCCCCTGGAGCATGTCCTTTTAAATGGGCCTCCGGGTTTAGGCAAGACTTGTTTAGCGCATATTATTACCCATGAGATGGGTTCCAAGATCACCGCTACCTCCGGGCCGGCGATAGAAAGGGCCGGAGATTTAATCGGAATACTTACTAATTTAGAAAAAAACGATGTTTTATTTATCGATGAGATTCACCGTCTCTCAAAGGTAGTGGAGGAATTTCTTTACCCTGCGATGGAGAATTTCCAGATCGATTTTGTAATTGACAAAGGCCCTTATGCCAGGACGATTAAGTTCAATCTTAAGCCTTTTACTCTAGTAGGGGCAACTACCCGAAGCGGGCTCTTATCCTCTCCTTTACGGGGCAGGTTTGGGATACTATACCACCTTGATTTTTACAGCCCCCAGGAACTTTCTTCTATCATACAGAATTCCTCAAAACAGTTAGGCATTAAGGTTGAAGCAGAGGCTTCCCTTGAGATAGCCAAGCGTTCGCGCGGTACCCCGCGCATCGCTAACCGCTTGTTAAGGCGGATCAGGGATTATGCCCAGGTAGATAAAAAGGATAAAATAGAACTCCAGCTGACAAACCAGGCCATGCTGGCTTTAGGGATTGACCGTGGAGGGCTTGATGAGTTTGACCGCAAGTTTCTTAAAGTTATGCTGGATAATTATAACGGCGGACCGGTGGGGATAGATGCCCTTGCAGCCAATCTTAACGAAGACGCCGGTACAATCATCGACACAATAGAGCCGTATTTATTAAAAGCCGGCTACCTTAAGCGTACCTCGCGCGGCAGGTTTGCTACCGCTTTAGCTTTCAAACATTTCGGCCTGCCTTATCCAAAAGACAGCCAGCAGGAATTATTTGAATGATAAGTTTCGCCCGGGCTTTTATAATTTCAGGCCTGATTCTTCTGATTATAGGTTTGCTGTTTTATTTTTTTCCGAAATTACACTTTTTCCCTAAATTACCCGGGGATATTTATATAAAGAAGCAAAATTTCACATTTTATTTCCCCCTGGCTAGCTGCATATTGGGGAGTTTATTTGTTACTGTAGTTTTTTGGTTCTTTTCCCGCCGTTGATGAAGGTATTGAAAGCACTGCCTTTAATAATACCAGAGAAACTTAAAAAATAACCCACAAAGGCGCAAAGAAATTCTTCTGCTTCAGCAATAGGGTATAAACCGGATTCAATAAATGTTTAAGATTATCCAAGAGGATAAAAATAGCAAAGCGCGCTTAGGGCAGGTATTGACTGCCAGGGGGCCGATTAAGACGCCTTGTTTTATGCCGGTAGGTACACAGGGCACTGTTAAGGCTTTAAGCCCGCTGGAACTTCAGCAGGCAGGGGCCGAGGTGATGCTTTGCAATGCTTATCACCTTTTTCTGCGCCCTGGAATAGAAGTAATTAGAAAAGCCGGAGGATTACACCGTTTCATCTCATGGCCAAAAGCTATTCTCACCGATAGCGGGGGATACCAGATTTTTAGCCTGGCATTGTTTCGCCGAATCAGCGACGAAGGAGTAGAATTTAAGTCGCATCTGGACGGCAGCAAATTCTTTTTAACGCCCGAGTCGCTCATAGATTTACAGCAGGCTTTTGGTTCTGATATTATGATGCCGCTTGATGAATGCGTGCAGTATCCTTGCGCTAAGGATTACGCTGAACTTGCCATGCAACGGACCGTCGATTGGGCAAGGCGCTCAAAAGCGGTTATCGAGAATCGGGTAACGGGTAACGGGGATTGGGTAACGAAAAACACTAAATCAGTTAATAGCGTACCCCGGCAGTTGTTATTCGGAATTGTGCAGGGGGCAACCTACGAAGATTTAAGGAAGGAATGTATTCAGAGGATAACGGATATTGGTTTTGACGGTTATGCTATTGGCGGAGTTTCTGTTGGCGAACCCGCGGTTTTAAGGTATAATATTACAACTTTTATTTTAGATCATCTGCCCAAGCAAAAGGCGCGTTATTTAATGGGG
>JAHJCI010000014.1 GCA_018813085.1 Candidatus Omnitrophota bacterium
CAGTGATAGAAATACAACAGGCATTTGGCGCAGATATTATAATGCCTTTAGATGAGTGCGTGCATTATCCTTGCGCTAAAGACTATGCTGAAATTGCTATGAACAGGACAGTTGATTGGGCCAGGCGCTCTAAATTAGTCCATAGTAATAAATCAGGCAAAAATAAAAAGCTACAGGGGAGGCGATTGTTGTTTGGGATTGTGCAAGGTGCTACCTATGAAGATTTAAGATCTGAGTGCATTAACAGGTTGGAGGACATTGGCTTTGATGGCTATGCTATAGGTGGAGTTTCTGTTGGCGAACCCGAGATTTTGCGGTATAATATTATAACTTTTGTCTTGGGTAGTTTGCCCAAGCAAAAGGCGCGTTATTTAATGGGGTTGGGTACTCCGGATGATATCGTCCAGGCAGTGGATGCAGGATGCGATATGTTTGATTGCGTGATACCTACGCGTTTTGGCAGGAACGGCACTGCCTTTACTAGTGAAGGAAAATTGACTGTTCGCAACGCTCCTTATATCGCAGATTTCGAACCCCTTGATAGAAGCTGCTCTTGTTATGCTTGCCGTAATTTCAGCCGTGCTTATCTAAGGCACTTATTGAATACCGGCGAGATATTAGGCTTAAGGCTTGTTTCTTTACATAATATATATTTTTATTTAGACTTAATGCGCAATATCCGCCAGGCAATAAAAGAAAACAGGTTTAAGGAGTTTAAGAAGGAATTTTTGAATAAATATAACCAGAGTTACTAATAGTTACTACTGCCAATATAGATAACAATTTGTTACTAATTGTTACTATTAGTTACAAAAATGTAACTGTTAGTAACCAACGAAATATTCTCAAGTGGAATTAGTAACTAATAATAACCGATAGTAACCTATTTTAAATTATAATATGCGCATAGATATTCTTACCATATTCCCCGGGATGTTTAATGCGGTTTTGAATGAATCGATTATTAAACGCGCACAGCTTAAAGAAAAGGTGAAGATAGTGCTTCATAACATACGTGATTTTTCTCTTGATAAGCATTGCAAAGTCGATGACCGTCCTTTTGGGGGAGGGCCGGGCATGGTGATGCACCCGGAACCGATATTCCGGGCGGTTGAACATGCTTTAGCTTGCGCCTCGGGCAATAAAGCCGCAGCGCGGAAAAGACGCTTCGGCCGCAGCAGAGGAGCTAAGAGGAAAATTATCCTCCTTTCACCTCAAGGTAAGAGGCTAGATCAGAAGAGCGCCAAGAAAATGGCTAAAATGAAGCAGATTATCCTGATCTGCGGGCATTATGAAGGCATAGATGAACGGGTGAAGAGGTTTTTGGTAGACGAGGAAGTCTCCATTGGCGATTACGTGCTTACCGGGGGAGAGCTTCCTGCGATGGTGTTTGTTGATTGTATCGTCAGGTTGCTTCCGGGAGTGCTGGGTGAAAAAAAATCCTTGCATTTTGAGTCATTTGAAGGTAATTTATTAGAATATCCTCAATATACAAGGCCAGCGAATTATAAAGGCATGCAAGTTCCTCAAGTGCTCTTATCCGGTGACCATAATAAGATCCAGGAATGGAGGAAAGAGGAGTCAATTAAGATAACAAAAAAAAGAAGGCCTGATTTATTCAGATCAGGAGAGAAGAAAGTCAAGAGGGGATGAAATGGATAAAATAAAACTAATCGAGCAGGAATACACAAAAAAAGAAATTCCGGATTTTAAAGTCGGAGATACGGTTAAGGTGATGACCAAAATTCCCGAAGGGGATAAAATACGCCTGCATCCTTTTGAGGGTATAGTCATCTCAAGAAAGGGTAGTGGCCTGAGGGCTAGTTTTACCGTAAGGAAGATTTCCTACGGAGAGGGCGTAGAGCGCGTTTTCCCGGTTTATTCGCCGCAAATAGAGTGTATAGAAGTCTTGCGAAAGAGCAAAGCCCGCCGGGCAAAACTTTATTACCTGAGGCAGCGTGTAGGAAAAGCAGCAACTAAGGTTTAGTAGCGCGGATTTAATTTTCCTGCCAAAGCATCCTTTTCTATTCTGATAACCTAAAAGCATAACTATATTAGCCGGTATGGCAAGTTTTGCCATAGAGAGAAGGTTAAGAAAACAGGGGTTCACTACGATTATCGGAGTGGATGAAGCCGGGCGCGGCCCTTTGGCGGGCCCTTTGGTGGCAGCAGCAGTATGCCTTCGCTCAACCCGTTTCAGGAGCCGTGTTGACGACTCCAAAAAGCTTTCCCCGAAGGAAAGGGAAATTGCTTTCCGTGAGATTATCCAGAAGTCGCTTTTCGCATTAAGCATAATCGACGAGAAAAAAATAGACGAATTGAATATTCTGGTTGCAACAAGAGAGTGCATGCAGAGAGCCATCGTAACCCTGGTAAGCAGATTAAAAGAGAAAAAGATTTGCATATTGGTCGACGGTAACATGAAGTTAAGGCTGCCAGGCGAGAGTATCCTCGAGATTATAAAAGGGGATGCGTTGTCTAAGACCATAGCGTCTGCTTCTATTCTGGCGAAAGTAAGCCGCGACCGGATAATGTCTTTATACGACAGGTTGTGGCCTGAGTATGGGTTCTTGCAGCATAAAGGCTATCCTACGCTTCTACACCGCAATGCCTTGAAAGAATTCGGTCCGAGCCCAATCCATCGCTTGTCTTTTTCTTATTCTAACCCTAAAGGGTAGCCCTTACTATTCCTTTTAAGGAAGGGGCCAAAGGACAGGCCTTTCTAAACCTATTAAGGAAGGGTCTTATGTCTGAGCCGAAATTAGAATTAGGCCTTAAGGGCGAGTTGCTCGCGGTTAATTTTCTCAAAAATAACGGCTACAGAATTATCAATACTAATTACCGTACGAGATTAGGCCAGATTGATATTATTGCCAAGAATAAAAGGACTATTTGTTTCATCGAGGTGAAGACGCGCAAGAATCAATGGTTTGGGAGTCCTGCCGAAGCAATAGATGCTGCTAAACAACGCAAAATTTCTCAAGTCGCTTTAACGTTTCTAAAACAAGAAGGCCTGCTGAATTATCCGGCCCGCTTTGATGTAGTTGCAATTTCATGCCCGGATGTGCAGCCGAAGATAGAGTTGATCAGGAATGCCTTTGAATTGGATTACCACTACTTTTATTAACAATAGATAAACAGAGAAGTTAAGGAGGTGGCGATGTTAACTGATTTAGAGATTGCCAGACGCGCGCGATTGGTGCCAATAAAGACAATTGCCAAGAGCTTAGGGCTTAAGGAGAAAGAACTTTATCTTTATGGAGACTATAAGGCGAAAGTATCTTTGTTAAGTTTAGAACGTTTAAAGAACAGGAAGAATGGTAAATATATTGATGTAACAGCAATAACACCTACCCCCTTGGGCGAAGGAAAGACGGTTACCACTATTGGTCTGGCTATGTCCTTGAACCGCATCGGCAAGCGGACCGCTGTTTGCATCCGTCAGCCCTCACTGGGTCCTGTATTTGGGATAAAAGGGGGTGCGGCCGGCGGAGGCTATTCTCAGGTCGTTCCAATGGAGGATGTCAACCTACATCTTACCGGTGATGTCCATGCAGTAGGCTTGGCGCATAATCTCTGCGCGGCATTTTTGGACAATTCTATCCTTAAAGGAAATCCGCTTAATATAGATCCTTCCTCGATAATGTGGCGTCGCGTAGTCGATGTCTCAGACAGGTTTTTGCGCAATATAAAGATTGGTTTAGGCGGGTCACAAGATGGCTTCCCGCGGGATTCTGGATTTGATATAACTGTGGCCAGCGAGGTAATGGCTATACTTGCGCTAACCAGCAGGCTGGAGGATTTGCGTAAGCGCCTTGGTTGGATAGTCTTAGCTACCACAAAAGAGGGCAGGCCCGTTACTGCCGAGGATATCAAGGTAGCTGGAGCAATGACAGTTTTGCTTAAAGATGCGATTAAGCCCAATTTGCTTCAGACTATTGAGAATACTCCTTGTTTTGTCCACGCCGGCCCGTTTGCCAATATCGCCCATGGTAACAGCTCCGTCATTGCTGATAAAATCGCTTTGAAGCTTTCGGAGTATGTTATTACTGAGTCTGGCTTTGGCGCTGACTGTGGGGCAGAGAAGTTCTTTAACATAAAGTGCCGGATAAGTGGTCTTCGGCCTGATTGTGTGGTTTTGGTTTGTACTGTCCGGGCGCTGAAGATGCATTCCGGTAAGTTTACTGTTGTTGCAGGCAAGCCTCTTGACCGCAGGCTCCTGCAGGAAAATCTGGAGGCTCTGGAGCAAGGGTGTACTAATTTAGAGAAGCAAATAGAAAATATGAAGCTATTTGGCGTGCCTGTGGTTGTGGCGATAAATAAATTTACTACCGATACAAAAAGAGAGATAGAGCTGATTCGAAAAAAGGCCATCAAGGCAGGCGCAGAAGATGCAGTCCTCAGTGAGGTTTGGGCAAAAGGCTCTAAAGGCGGCAGGGATCTCGCTCGGGCAGTCGTGCGCGCTGCCGAGAAGAAATCCAGTTTTAAATTTCTCTATTCACTTAATTGGCCAATCAAGAAAAAGGTTGAGATAATTGCCAAGAAGATTTACGGCGCGGGAAGTATTCGTTATGAGGATATTGCCAGGGCTAAGATAAAGCTTTATACGAAGCTTGGTTACGATAAACTGCCTATATGTATGGCCAAGACTCACCTTTCCCTTTCGCACGACCCTAAATTAAAAGGACGTCCTCAAGGGTTTACTTTACCCATCCGGGATGTACGTGCCTCGGTCGGAGCGGGATTCTTGTATTTCTTATGTGGCCAGATGCGTACAATGCCGGGGTTACCCAGCCATCCCGCAGGCGAGAGGATTGATATTGATTCAGACGGGAAGATTACAGGACTGTTTTAGGAAATCAAATATCAAATAGCAAAAATCAAAAATAAAGATTAAGAATCAAAAATTTTAATAACTTTTTGATATTCATATTTGATATTTGACTTTTGATTTTTGATATTAAACTGAAATGTATCGAAATAAATCGCTTAAAATATATTTAAATGATTTAGCGGCAAAGCTGCCCGCTCCCGGAGGGGGTTCGGCAGCAGCTCTGACTGCGGCAGAGGGCTCGGCTTTAATCAGCATGGTTGTTAATTTCACCCTCGGTAAATCCAAATATGCAAGATACCATAGAGATTTGCTTAAGGCCTTGGCGGGCTCGGAAAAAATCAGAGCCAGATTCATCGAATTAGTAGATTTGGATGTCGCTGCTTTTAAAAGTAAAGATATAAACAAATCCTTAAGCGTGCCGCTGGAAATAGCCAGGCTTTGTTTTGATGCTTTAAAGCTCTGCCCGCCGCTGGTAAAGAAGGGAAATATAAATTTAATCAGCGACGTAGCAGTGGCCGCTATTTTGCTTGAGGCCGGTTTTTCAAGTGCCCTGTTTAATGTAAGGATAAATCTGAAATACCTGAAAAACAGAAAGCGAAGGGACAAGATTAATAAAGAGCTGGATAAGAAAAAATCCGGCATAATAAAGATACGCAGGAATTTGGAGGAAAGAATAGATGAAATTATTAGAAGGTAAACCGGTCGCAGCCAGGATAAACGATAATCTAAAGAAAGAGATCGAGGAAATGAAACTAAAACCCGTATTGGCAAGTATACAGGTAGGAGAAAATGCGGGTGCCGAGGCTTATGCCAAATCACAGAAGAAGGCTGCGCAGAATTTAGGCATAGAATACAAGTTCCATAAATTAGACCAGGCAACAAAGGCACGCGAACTCATAGATTTTATCCAGGATTTGAATCAAGACAAGGGTATCAGCGGAATAATCCTGCAAATGCCCTTGCCCGCACACATCGATTATAAAAAGATGAGCAGCTTTATCCTGCCTGAAAAAGACGTAGAAGGAATGCATCCGGCTAATGCCGGAAAGATTGTTTTTGGTAAAGCTAAGATTCTTCCCTGTACCCCGGCAGCTGTTATGGAGTTGTTGAAAGAAACAGGGATTGATTTATACGGAAAAGAAACAGTGATCATTGGGCATAGTGAAATTGTTGGTAAGCCGTTATCGCTGCTTCTTCTTGAAAAATTCGCCACGGTTACGGTCTGCCATATCGGAACCTTCGCTGCGGGTAAATTAGAAGAGCACACCGGCCGTGCTGAGATTTTGATTGTCGCAGTAGGCAAGGCAGGATTGATTAAGGGAGAATGGGTCAGGCAGGGCGCCGTAGTTATTGACGTAGGGATAAACCGGGTTGAAGGCAAGATCGTAGGGGATGTCGGGTTTGAAGAGGCGGCTAAACGCGCAAGTTTGATTACTCCGGTTCCCGGCGGCGTAGGGCCGCTTACCGTAACAATGCTGATGCGAAACGTGGTTGAGGCTGCAAAAGGGCTTAAATGATTCGAAGATATTTCCATCAATTAACTACAGGTATTTCCTTTGGTTTAACTTCGGCTGTTATTACTTCACTGGGCATGATTGTGGGTTTGAATTCAGCCACTTCTTCAAGGCTGGTGGTTATTTCGGGCATTGTAATTATGGCAATAGCCGATGGTTTATCCGACGCCGCAGGCGTTCATATCTCCGAGGAAGCAGAGTTGGAGAAGGGAGGGGCTAAGCATAGCAATAAGGAAATCTGGGCCGCTACCATCGTTACTTTTATTTCCAAATTTACTTTTACCCTGACTTTTGTTATGCCTTTTTTAATTTTCTCCCTGGGTAGCGCGGTTATTGTCGCCATTATCTGGGGAATGGCATTGTTGACCTTCCTTAACCTGAGTATAGCGAAGATTAAAAAGGAGAATCCTGTAAAACTTATCATAGAGCATGTTTTATTGGCTTTATTTGTGGTTGCGATTTCTCATAGCGTGGGACATTTAATGTACAGGTGGATAGGGTTAAAGTAGAAGGGAAAGATGACATTTAAAGAAAAGATACAAGCAGGTAAATCGCTCTTGACTTCTGAAGTCGGCCCTCCTAAAGGGATTGAAACCAGGGCAATTTTAGAGGATGCAGAACTTGTTCGCGGGCGCGTAGACGCGATAAACGTCACAGACTTGCAGAGTTCAGTGATGCGCTTGGGCTCTTTAGCGGTATGCTCTCTCTTGAAAGAGAAGGGTTTTGAGCCGATATTCCAGGTAACCTGTCGTGACCGTAACCGCCTGGCTTTACAATCTGATATTTTATCGGCAGCGAGCCTCGGTATTGAGAACCTTTTAATATTAACCGGAGACCATACCACATTAGGTGATCATCCCCAGGCAAAGCCCGTATTTGATTTGGATTCCGTGCAGCTTCTTGGCGCAGTAAAAGGGCTTCAGGCAGGGTTTGATATGGCAGGCAATAAGCTACAGGGCCGGCTTCCCGAATTCTCTATGGGGGCAGTAGTCAACCCCGGAGCAGACCCGCTAGAGCCGCAGATTATCAAGATGGAAAAGAAGATTAAGGCAGGGGCTGAATTCTTTCAGACTCAGGCAGTTTATGATGTCAAGGTTTTTGAAAATTTTCTCTCCAGGATTAAGCATTTGAAAACAACGATATTAGCCGGGATAGTCCTCTTAAAGTCTGCTGGTATGGCTAAATATATGAACCAGAACGTGGCCGGAGTGAGCGTGCCCGAGAACTTAATAGATGAGATGAATTCAGTATCTAAGGAAGACCGTTCGAAGAAATCTATTGAAATAGCTGCCAGGTTGATTAGGGAATTAAAGCCAATGTGCCAGGGGATTCATATTATGCCTATTGGCTGGGATAAGAAAGTGCCCCTGGTTTTGGATGCAGCAGGCTTGTAAAAATAAAAAATTAAAAATAAAAGATTAAAAATGAAAGCTAAAGGTAAAAAATTTGATTGGGAGGCTTAGATGGAAGGAAAAAAAATAAAATCTATTGATTTAGCTACTCAGGAAATGCTGGAAAGAGCGCAAAAGGAAAATATAAAAACCTCATGGGACAGGTTAGAAGCGCAGCAGCCGCAGTGCGGCTTTGGCCAGCTGGGTATATGCTGTACGGTTTGCAGTATGGGGCCGTGCCGGATAGACCCGTTTGGCGAGGGAGCGCAGGCAGGTGTTTGCGGAGCAAATGCCGATACGATTGCCGCCAGGAATCTGGGACGTAAGGTTGCGGTTGGCGCATCTGCTCATTCTGACCATGGCAGGGATGTAGCGCATACCCTGTTGCTGTTAGCCGAAGGCAAAGCGCATGATTACGGCATTGCCGATAGTAACAAACTAAAGGAACTGGCTTTGGAATTCGCAATCGATACGAATAAAGCAGAAGAGGTTATCGTTAAGGAATTGGCTCAAAAAATATTAGCTGAATTCGGCAGGCAGGAAGGAAAACTCACTTTTGTAAAACGCGCTCCCAAAAAGAGGCAGGATATCTGGAAGAAGCTTGGTATTGTCCCCCGCGGCATAGACAGGGAAGTCGTGGAACTATTGCATACGACAACCATGGGGGTTGATAATGACTACAAGAATATAATAAATACAAGCCTGCGCTGTGCTTTATCCGACGGCTGGGGCGGTTCCATGATTGCAACGGATTTACAGGATATGATTTTAGGCTCTCCGCAGCCGGTAAGAGGTAAAGTTAATTTAGGCGTATTAAAGGAAGACTATGTTAATATAGTCGTTCACGGGCATGAGCCGGTGTTATCCGAGATGGCGGTTAAGGCAAGCAAGGACCCCGAACTTTTAAAGGCAGCCAAAGAAAAGGGCGCTAAAGGAATAAACCTGGCAGGGATTTGTTGCACGGCAAATGAGGTATTAATGCGTCACGGTATACCGGTGGCCGGAAATTTCCTGCAGCAGGAATTAGCCATTATTACCGGTGCGGTTGAAGTAATGATGGTGGATGTTCAATGTATTATGCCGGCCTTGCAGGAGATTGCCAGTTGTTTTCATACAAAACTGGTTACTACAAGCCCTAAGGCGAAGTTTCCGGGAGTTTCCCAGATTGAGTTCCAGGCCCAGAATGCTTATGAAATCGCAAAGAAGATTATAAAATTAGGGGTGGATAATTTTCCTAACAGGAATAAAGAACGCGTAAACATACCCAGGCAGGAGATGGATTTAGTCGCCGGATTTACAAAAGATATAGTACACAAAATCCTGGGAGGCAAATACAGGGCAAGTTATCAGCCTTTGAATGATGCCATTATTCAGGGGCGCTTGCGGGGATTGGCGGGAGTGGTTGGTTGTAATAATCCAAAGCAGAAGCATGATTATTTCCATACTGCTTTAGTGAAAGAATTAATTAAAAAAGATGTTTTGGTATTGCAGACCGGGTGCTCTGCCATAGCCTGCGCAAAGCAGGGGCTCCTGATTCCCGAAGCAGCAAAGGAATATGCAGGGAAGGGCCTGCAGGAGATATGCGAGGCAGTAGGCATTCCTCCTGTTTTGCATTTAGGCTCTTGCGTTGATAACAGCCGTATTTTAACAGCTGCTTCACAGGTAATTGCCCAGGGCGGATTAGGTGATGACCTTTGTGATATTCCGGCAGCAGGCGCTGCTCCGGAATGGATGTCCGAGAAAGCGATAACCATCGGAATGTATTTTGTCGCAAGCGGAGTTTTTACCGTCTTCGGCGCAAGCCCTTTTGCTACACTGGGAAGCCCGAAGTTGACTGAATATCTCTGCGCAGGATTAGAAGAGGAAGTAGGGGGCAAGTTTGCGTTTTCAAGCGATCCCTCTGAGATGGCTAAAATTATGATCGAACATATTGATAAAAAGAGGCAAGCGTTGAAGCTTAAGCCGATGATGTACGAATAAAAATCAAATATTAATGATGAAAATGCTATATTATGATATAAAAAAGTGCCTGGGGTGTAAATCCTGCGAGATTGTATGCGCAGTGGCACATTCCCAGAGTAAAGATTTGTTCAGGGCTTTAAAAGAAAAAATTTTATCCCTGCCGCGTAAGAAGGTTTATAAGTCAGGAGATAAAAATTTTCCCGTATCTTGCCGCCACTGCAAGGAGCATCCTTGCAGTGATGCCTGTATGGCAGCCGCATTAACATATGAACAGGCCAGCGGCATGGTTTTACACGATGAATCTCGCTGCGTAGGCTGCTGGATGTGCGTTATGGTTTGCCCTTACGCAGCTATCCGTCCTGACCTTAAGAGCAAAATCCCCATACGCTGCGATAAGTGTAAAGATAAGGATGAACCGGCCTGTTTGAAGGCTTGCCCTACAGGTGCGATTATTTGGCGGGAAGTAAATGAAGAAAATATTCATAGCAGCAACAAAACAAAATGACGGCAAGACTACAGTTGCCTTAGGCTTGATTTTTAATTTTAAAGAGCGCTTTAATAAAATCGGCTTTATCAAGCCTATCGGCCAGCGCTACCTTGAAGAAGAAGGCCAAAAGATAGACGAAGATTCGGTCCTGATTGAGCGGCTTTTCGAATCGCTGGGCATAAAATATTCCCTGAAGGATATGAGCCCGATAGCGGTTGAAAAGGGCTTTACCGAAAAATATATTCTTAACCCCGACAAGGACAGGTTAACAGGCAAAATAAAAAGGTCTTTCTCAAGGATAGCCAAAGATAAAGATTTAATGGTCATTGAAGGCACGGGCCATGCGGCAGTAGGTTCGGTCTTTGATCATTCCAATTCCTACGTCGCTAAGTTATTAGGCTCAAGGGTAATACTTATTTCATCCGGAGGCATCGGAAGGCCGATTGATGAGATTCTTTTGAATAAGGCGCTTTTTGAAAAAGACGGTATTGAGCTTATCGGTGTTATCATCAATAAGGTTTTACCGGAGAAGTTTTCGAAGGTAAACAGGATAATCAGGCGGGGCCTGGCGTCTAAGGGGATCGATGTCCTTGGAGTCATTCCCTACCTTCCTCTTTTATCTTACCCCTCGATTGAGCAGGTATTGCAGGAGACTGACTTTAAGCTGCTCTCTGGGAAAGAGGGCCTTAATAATCTGGTAAAAAAGATCGTTGTGGGGGCAATGCAGCCGCATAACGCCTTAAAATACCTGGTTGACGGGGCGTTCTTGATTACCCCCGGAGACCGCGAGGATCTGATATTAGCTTCCCTGGGTTACCATTTTGCCAGTACCGGGAAAAAAGCGCATATTGCCGGAATCGTATTAACCGGCGATATGCTTCCCAATAAAACAGCTATGAACCTGGTTGAGCAAACCAG
>JAHJCI010000015.1 GCA_018813085.1 Candidatus Omnitrophota bacterium
AAAAGATTAAAAATTAAAGATAAAAGATAAAAAAGTAATGAAGATTCATTCAACGGCAATAGTATCCAAGAAAGCCGAATTAGGCAAGGGCGTTGTAGTCAGGCCTTATGCGATTATCGGCGATGGCGTTAAGATAGGCGTTGCTTCGGTTATCGGGCCGCATTGCGTAATCGAAGGCAATACTACCATAGGCAAGCGTTGCCAGGTATTTAATGCAGCAACCGTAGGAAGCTCGCCGCAGGACCTCAAGTATAAGGGGGAGGATAGTTTTCTGGAAATCGGAGACGATAATATCATCAGGGAATACGTAACCATAAATCCGGGAACCGAAGAAAACAGCAAAACAACAGTGGGTAATAATAATTTGATTATGGCTTATTCTCATATTGCCCATAATTGCGAAATCGGAAATAACTGTATTATTGCCAATGCCGGCACATTAGCAGGCTATGTCAGGCTGGAAGATAGGGTAGTTGTGGGCGGATTGGTCGCTATCCATCAATTCACCAGGGTAGGCACTCTCTCTATAATCGGCGGATGTTCAAAAGTGGTTTCCGATGTACCTCCTTATTCTACTTGCGACGGACATCCGGCAAGGGTTTACGGGCTTAATCTTGTAGGTTTAAGGCGCCAGAAGATTTCAAAGGGATCAATAAAAGAGCTTAGCCACGCTTTTAAGATATTATTTAATTCCGGATTGACCGTCGGCAGTGCACTCAAAAACTTAAGCGAAGAAAAATATACCTCAGCAGAAATATCTCACCTTATCAATTTTATCAAGGGCTCCAAACGCGGAGTCTGCCGTCACCGATAATATGCCAAGAATAGGCTTAATCGCAGGAAACCGTAAGTTCCCTTTAATCTTTGCTCAGGAGGCAAAGAGAAAGGGTTATTCTGTAGTTGCGGTTGCAATAAAGGGCGAGACCCATCCGGGATTAGGGCGGCTGGTTGAAAAAATTTATTGGCTGGACTTAGGCGAGTTCTCCAGGCTCTTTGAAGTATTCAGTAATGAGAATATCACTGAGGCGGTATTGGCAGGACAGATAAGCCCTTGGCAGTTATTCAGGCCGCAAGTAAAAAATAATCCCGAATTAAAGAGCCTATTGAATTCTTTGCGGGATAAAAGGGCAGATACGATTTTTAGAGAGATTGCCAGGCGGCTTGAGGCCAAGGGTATAAAACTTCTTGATTCTACATTCTTGCTTAGCGACTATATGCCTGAGCAGGGTGTTTTGACTAAGCAAAAGCCCGCAGCAGGGAATTTAGCAGACATTAATCTGGGTTTAGAGATTGCTAAAGAGATTGGCGGCTTAGATATAGGCCAGACAGTCGCAATAAAAAATAAAGCCATAGTAGCAATTGAGGCATTAGAGGGGACTGATAATTTAATCAGGCGAGCCGGCAGGATTGCGCGGGCAGGGGTAATTATAATTAAAGTGAGCAAGCCAGCGCAGGATATGCGTTTTGATGTTCCGGTGGTAGGGCTGAATACGGTAAAGAGCCTTCTTAGGGCTAAGGCAGCAGGCCTGGCAATAGAAGCGAATAAAACTTTATTTATAGATAAAGAGCAATCCCTTAAACTTGCTGACAGAAAAGGCATATTTATTACAGCGGTATAATTATGCCAGGAAAGTAGAATACGAATCCCGATTGCCGGTTTTACTCGGGATTATTTTATTTAATGCGCCGGTAGCTTCCCGCCACAATCGTTGAACTATAAAGGGCGGGATCCCGCCAGATTTGATTTAAAAAATTGGGCGGGACAATCCCGCAAAAAACATGCGGGACTCCAAAGACCGACATTTAAATATAGGGTCTTTTTCGTTGGTTAAAGGTAGTTGAGCTAAGGATTCAAAAAAATAAATTGCGCCTGTAGCTCAATTTCCGCCGAAGGCGGACCAGCCTACGGCTGGGGATAGAAAGGTATAAGCTACAGTTGAGAAATAAAATTTGCGCCCATAGCTCAATTGGATAGAGCGTCCGCCTTCGCCATTCTATAATTTAGGCTATGGTAAGGCTTCGGCGGACTGTCCTACGAAGCTCTAACATCTTATATAATTTTAATGAGCGAAGGAGGACGCTAGCCTTCGGAGTTCCTCGATTTCTTGAAGAGTCCGTCCTGAGTCCATAGAGTTATTGAATTATTTGGTTTAGAAGTTAATTATGCGCCCATAGCTCAATTGGATAGAGCGCCAGTCTTCGGAACTGGATGTTGCAGGTTCAACTCCTGCTGGGCGCATTAGAATGTATTTATCTCGGGATTCCGCCTGGAATGCAAGGCGAAGGGCGGAGCTAGGCGTTGCGGGTTCGAGTCCTGCCAGGCGCGTTTTATTTTATTGCAGGGAAGAACCCATTATAGCTTGTGCGGTTGACAAAATTCAGATTTAAGATAGAATTATAAGAAGTTATAAGAAAAATAAAAAAGTAAGTCCGGGCCACTAGCTCAATCGGCAGAGCAGGACACTCTTAATGTCAAGGTTGAAGGTTCGATTCCTTCGTGGCCCATAATCCTGCCAACGGCGGGATATTTCCGGTGACTCTTGCTTGATAAAGATTACGAAGGGAGAAATAATCTATGAAGACTTACGAGATAATAGACCATACTGCTGACTTAGGCATAAAGGTTTACGGCAGAGATTTAGAAGAGCTTTTTATAAATTCCGCTGATGCTATGTTTGAGGTTATCCTGGGGAAGCAGAAGCCGGGAGCTTTATTCGAAAAAAAAGAATTCAAGAAATTCCTATTACATAAAAACGCTCAAAGCATCGAGGATGTATTTATCGCCTGGATGGGAGAGTTATTATACCTGTTTTATACAGAAGGCCTGATTATGAAAAAGGCAGATATCCAGAGGCTGGATTCCGAAGCTATCCTGGCTGATGTGAGCGGCCCTATCTTTAATCCCGAATCTTATCAAATCAAAACTGAAATCAAGGCGGTTACCTACCACGAGCTAGAGGTGCAAAAAACCGACAAGGGTTATCAGGCGCAGATAATTTTTGATATTTAATGCGGAATAACTTTCTCGAATGATATGGTAGGTAGCTTGCAGGTTAAATTAGAAAAGATTGACAACTGGCGCTGGCGTATCCCCAGGTCTTATAAACCGGGAATGCGGGTAGACGGCCTGATTTATTCCGACGAGAAATTACTTAAGGACCTTTATCAGGATAAAGCCGCTGAGCAGGTAGCTAATGTTGCATTCCTGCCCGGCATTGTGCAGTATTCCCTGGCGATGCCGGATATCCATTGGGGATACGGCTTTCCGATCGGAGGCGTAGCTGCTACTGATATTGAGGCAGGCGGTGTAGTTTCGCCCGGAGGAGTAGGGTTTGACATAAACTGCGGGGTACGGCTTTTAAAAACCGAATTCCAGCAGGAAGAAATACAGGATAAGATCAAGCAATTAGTTTATGCGCTTTTTTCTGATATTCCTTCCGGATTGGGAGTGGGCGGAGATATTAAAGTGAGCCGGAAGCAGGAAGAAAAGATTCTGCTAAAAGGCGCAGCCTGGGCGGTTGAGCAGGGATACGGGATCCGGGAAGATTTAGAGTGTACCGAAGATAACGGAGCAATCGCAGGCGCAGACCCTAACTCGGTATCGGAAAGGGCATACGAGAGGGGTAAAACGCAGTCAGGCACTCTTGGCTCCGGTAATCATTTCCTGGAAATCCAGGCTATTGACCAGCTTTACGACCGCCAGATATGCGATTTTTTGGGCTTAAGGCTTGGCCAGGTAACAATAATGATTCATTCGGGTTCGCGTGGCCTGGGTTATCAGGTCTGCGATGATAATTTAAAGACCATGCTGCGCTGCTTGAGTAAATACAATATAAATGTCCCTGACCGGCAGCTTGCCTGTGCGCCTGTTAATTCCTCCGAAGGCAGGCAATACCTTGCGGCAATGCGCTGCGCAGCGAATTATGCCTGGGCAAACCGGCAGTGTTTAATGCATCTTACGCGTAAGACTTTTGAGAGGATATTCAATAGCAGCTGGCAGAAAATGGGAATGCATTTGATTTATGATGTCGCCCATAACATCGCCAAGATTGAAAAACATACTGTTGAAGGGAAAGAGAAAAAGCTTTGCGTGCACCGTAAGGGTGCGACCCGTGCTTTTGCTCCGGGCGATCCGTCTTTACCGGATAGATATAAAAATATAGGCCAGCCGGTAATTATTCCGGGAGATATGGGAAGGAATTCATATCTTTTGGTAGGAACACAAAAAGCAATGCAGGAGACATTCGGTTCGACCTGCCACGGCGCCGGCAGGGTAAAATCCCGCTCAGCCGCTTTAAGGACCATAGATGCAAACAAGCTTATCAAAGAGCTGGAAGCAAAAAATATAGTTGTCAAGGCATCCGGAAGAGGGACTATTGTAGAGGAGGCCCCGGAAGCCTATAAAGACGTAAATGATGTTGTTAAGGTAGTTGCGGGTGCCGGCATTTCCAAGCGCGTATGCCGGATGAAGCCTTTGGGCGTAATAAAAGGTTGAGCGAAATCCTTCGAAGCCTTACCATCGTTTCTTCGCTTGAATGACGTAGGGGGATGCGACCGCTTGGTGTAATTAAGGGATAAGGGAGTCCGCCGAAGCAGGAATCAAAACAGAGTAAATAAAAAGTGCGAAGGCGGAAAGCCTTTGGGCGTAATAAAAGGTTGAGCGAAATCCTTCGAAGCCTTACCGTAGATTGATTTATTGAAAGGCGAAGGAGGATGCGACCGCTTGGTGTAATTAAGGGATAGGAGTTAACAAGATGCTGGATATAAAATTCATAAGAGAGAATCAGGATACGCTGAAAAAATCTCTTAAGGACAGGGGCGTTAAGATTGATCTAGAGGGGCTTATTGAGGTTGATGAATCCCGCAGGCAGACATTGGTCAAACTCGAGGAATTGCGTCAGAAAAAGAATATCGCCAACGATGAGATATCCAGACTGCTAAAAGACAAGAAGGACGCAAGGGCGAAGATTGCTTCGATGAAGTCAACCTCCGGCCAGGTAGATGAATTGGAAGCCAAGCTCAGGGAATATCAGGGTAAATTAAATGATTTACTGCTGGTTATCCCTAACATTGCGCATTCATCCATTCCCGTCGGAGATGCTTCTGCGCAGAAGATTGTGCGCTCCTGGGGAGAGGTAAAGAAATTCGATTTTACCCCTTTGAATCACACTGAAATAGCCGAGGCACTGGATATAATAGATTTACCGCGCGCTGCCAAGATAGCCGGCTCTAATTTTGTACTCTATAAAGGCTGGGGCGCAAGGCTTGAGCGCGCCTTGATTAATTTTATGCTTGATTTACATACCTCAAAGCACGGCTATACCGAAATATTTCCACCGTTTTTGGTTAACCGCCGGGCAATGATAGGCACCGGGCAGCTTCCGAAATTAGAAGAGGATATGTACCGTCTTCGTGATGAGGATTTATTCCTTGTGCCGACTGCCGAGGTCCCGCTGACTAATATGTTCAGCGATGAAATCCTGGAGGCAAAGAAACTTCCCATATATTATACCGCTTATACTGCCTGCTTCCGCCGCGAGGCAGGTTCCTACGGAAAAGATACCAAAGGCCTTGTACGCGTGCATCAGTTTGATAAAGTAGAACTGGTGAAGTTCGTTGAACCAGAGACTTCTTACGAGGAGCTGGAGAAGCTGGTTATTAATGCAGAAGAGGTTTTGCAATTGCTGGAATTGCCTTATCGCCTGGTGCTTTTGCCTACCCGCGATATCAGCTTTGCTGCCTCCAAGTGTTATGATATAGAAGCATATGCTTCTGGCATTGATACCTGGCTTGAGGTTTCAAGCTGCAGCAATTTCGAGGCGTTTCAGGCACGCCGGGCAAATATAAGGTTCCGCAAGGATAAGAAAGTAGAATATCTACACACCCTTAACGGCTCAGGAGTAGCTTTGGCGCGCACACTAATTTGTATTCTGGAGAATTATCAGCAGAAAGACGGCTCGATAGCTATCCCTAAGGTACTACAACCTTACTTAAATGGAGAATCTACAATCCCTAAACCCTAACAGGTCTCAAAAGGCATTGAAGGTCCTGAAAACTATTATTATAGTATTTCTTCTGCCCTGGGTTTATTCTTTTAGCCTGGCATTTGTAAACGAGTCGCAGGCAGTCCAGAGGGCGCTATTTAATTCCTTTGTCTGCGGCATAATCAGTTTTCTGGTTATTTACCTTTTTATCTATTCGCCCTCAAAAGTTTACCAGAAGGGACAGAAGATGACAGAAGCAACTTTTCGTTTTATCTCTCCCCTGGTAAAGGTTGCCCCGTTTGTGATGCCCATATACAGTATAATAATATTCCTGCTTTATGCTTTGATTTTCCGCTTTGTGCATTCCCAGATGATTTTTAAAATATTCATGTTCCTTATAGGGTTTAGCATTATATTACATCTTGTTTTCAGCGCAAAGGTCTTGCATTCGCGCAAAGACGATTTCCTGATGATCAACTACCTGTTTTCTTTTATTTTTATTTATTTAATTAACGTGGCCTTGCTTTCTTTGGGCTTTAGTATTATATTTAAAGCATTTTCCTTGAATAGCTTCTGTCAGTCATCCCTGGAAATCAGCAGCAGTATTTTTTCCGCCGTATTCAATCAGCTCTTTACCTGCCCGGTCTAAAAATCAGCACCAATTAAAGTTCATTATTAAGGGACGCCCTTTCAGCTAATCGGGAGTCTGTCCTAGAGCCAATCGGAAGAGTGTCCCTTACATTAGCAATAATGATAATTTGTTAGCTTTGGGGACATCTGCCTTCGCTAAGCAGCCTGCCTGACGCCTGCCTGACGGCAGGCAGGGCAGTCAGGCTTTCGCGTTTAGTTTTGTCGGATAGTCCGACGAAACTTACTGTAGCTAAAGAAACTTGCAAGCGTAGGGGGACACCCTTCCGATTGGCTGAAAGGACGTCCCTGATGGTTAAAGGTAGTTTTGTTATAATTGACAACAGAATACAATGATGATATGATTTAAAATCGGAGAGTCCGTTCCGCCCCCTGTTTTAAACAACGGCGAGGCGAACGAGACTTCTCCCAAATTGTCTGTAAGTAAACTATAGTAATTGTGGAGAGGTGGCTCAAGCGGTTGTCCCGTAAAACGGGATTTCGCTAAATTTTTTAATTAGTTGCTCAAAAAGCGGCAGTATTGTAACCGAGTGAAACGAGGGAATCCCGCATGTGTTGAAATTCTTGAGCGGGAAAAACTGTTCTCTTGATAGATTTGGTGGGGTGCGAGAGTGGTTGAACCGGCCTGTCTTGAAAACAGGTGAGGGCTTTCGTCCTCCGTGGGTTCGAATCCCACCCCCACCGCCATCCTTCGCCCTTGGAATCTGAATAGAACTGACGATGGGCTACGGATGGCTTCGAGTTAAATATGTGGTTTGTATATTTTCTCATAAGTCAACGCCATCCAAAGTATATTTACGTTGGCTTAACGAGTAATATAGAAAGAAGGATTTCACAACATAATG
>JAHJCI010000159.1 GCA_018813085.1 Candidatus Omnitrophota bacterium
GTGCCTACTTGCTGCTGTATTTTCAGGATAGCGGCTCTATTGTATTCCGGGTAATCCCGGGCGTTAGAATATGCTGATGATGCCGAGTTTTCGGCATAGCGCATATCAACAAGAAAGATATCTACGATGCCTTCCAAGAGAGAGATTAACTCCGGAAGTTCGTAGCCTCCGGAATTATAAACCAGCGGCAATTTTAAACCCAGGGGTATTGCCAGGGACAGCGATTTTAAGATTTGAGGTAAAATGTGCGTAGGCGTAACCAGGTTAATATTATGGCAGCCGAGATTATGTAATTCTAACATACACACTGCCAGTTTCCTGCTTTCTATTTCCCTTCCCTGGTTTAACTGGCTGAATTTATAGTTCTGGCAATAAACGCAGGACATATTGCATCCCGAGAAGAATATAGTGCCGGAGCCGCATTTTCCCGAAATAGGAGGCTCTTCTCCTGAGTGCGGCATATAATTATAAATACGGGCAAGCTTGCCTGTATTACAGAACCCCTTTTGGTTTTTTATGCGATTTACTCCGCATTTACGCGGGCATAAACTGCATTTTTCTAGTAGCGCTTCAGCCTCTTTGGCTATTTTATTAAGCCGGCCGTTTTTATAAAGCTTTAAATACGAAGCATTAATTTTGTTAGTAGCAAATTTAATTTAAGCCTCCTTGATTTTTTTTAACTGCAGAGAATAGATGCCCCTGATATGTTTGAATATCTCTTGGTACTCAGCAGTCCTATAATCAGAATAAGTCCATTCCCAGGGCCTGAAAGCGTGATCCCGGTAATAAAGGGCTACTTCTGCATAAATGCCTCTCGAGAGGTAAAAACGGTGTTTTTGATCTTTACTAGTCGCCAGGATGATTTTACCGAGGGTTAATAGCCCAGGGTCTATATTAATCAAACGCCTTGCTTGAGAGGACAATTTTTTCTCGATATTATCGGTAATCCCTTTTATCTTTGCTAATTTATCTTGGCCTATAAGCTTGCGGAAACTGAGGAATTTACGTCTTAAATCATTACCCAGCTCTCTTTCGTAATAGCGGGTTTGATTAAAGGGTAAGGTTTCACTTTCGAAGTCTATCTGGCCGAATCTTGCCCGCAGTAGAGAGCTTGCCTTAAAATATACTCTTTCAGCTGAGTATATTAAGCCAATAAATAATTTAACCTTTTCAGGGATTATTATCTTGCCCATTATTAGACTAAACTATTATTAAAAGTGAGGTTTTAGCAAAGCGCGGCAGATATTGAGGCTTAAAGGAAATGCTGCACATACTGCGATATCTTATCTCTGTCTTTTTGTCTTAGTCTATTGAAGTATACGGCAACCTTGAATTCTTTATTTTTCTCTTGGTTTTCCTCTATTCTTACAACTACACCCTTACATCGCACGCTTGAGACCACGTTTTTTTTGGTCTTTGAAGGCAATAAGAGCACAACGGATATTATCGAGAATACAGGAATATATTTATTTATTGTGCAATATGCTCCGATACAGCTTATATCATGAGTTTGCCCTACAAGATCGTAGTCTTCATGCCGGATCCTTAAGGGAATTTGTTTAATTACGCGGGGATACCGTCTTCTTTCCATATTTTATGAGGAATAAATCAGGCTATCAGGATTCTTTGGGAACCAGGCTTTTTCGCCAACACTTTTTATTACAGTAATATTTTTGGTTGCGATAGTAGCGCTTGATTTTCTTGATAGCTTTTCCGCAGGCGGGACAGTTACTTTGGGCTTCTGTTTGTTCGGCTGTCATTTATCTCTCCAGTTCTATAAATTCCGTGGTACGCATATTAATGTAGTCGGAAAGATAATTTTTATCTTGAGGGTTTACTTCTATAAATTCTACCCCCATTTGATATCTATCCGAATGCGGCAGGGCTTGCGACCAGGCAACTCGACCGACAGGGTTTATTATTTTCGATAAGATATTCAGCTCCAGGTTTAAATTGAGTCCTACAGGAAAAAAACGGTCGGTGTTAAGCCTTGTGCCAAGTAAGCTAATATCCTGAGTTAAAGCAGTCGCAAAGAACCCGCCCCTTTTCATTTGGTAGCGTGTTGGGAATTTGACATTTATTCGTCCGGAACGTCTTTTGTCCTTTGTCTTATCGCTATTAGTTTCCACGATAAAAATCCTAACATAGAATTATTGCTTTGTCAAGAATTTGTGATATACTTTGAATAAATATGTACCAAAAATATTATTCTTTAAAAGAAAGGCCATTCAATGTAACCAGCGATCCTGCTTTCTTTTTTTTAAGCCTCTCCCATCAAGAAGCGCTCTCTCACCTTACTTACGGCATTAATGAGAGAAAGGGTATTACGGTTATAAGCGGCGAAATCGGCTCGGGTAAAACTACCCTCTGCCGGGTTTTTTTAAATCAGTCAAAGCAGAAAAAGATAAAGACAGCTTTTATTATAAACCCTAATTTTTCAACCAAAGAACTCCTGGAAGCAATTACCGCCGATTTTGGAATTTTAACAATCAGGAAAACCAAACTCTCGCTTGTTGAACAGCTAAACCGTTTTCTCTTAGAAGAGGCCTCACAGGGCAATAATGCGGTTTTGCTTGTCGATGAGGCGCAGAATCTAAAACCCAGCCAGCTTGAAGAAATCCGCCTGCTTTCTAATCTTGAAACTGACAAAGAGAAGCTTTTGCAAATCGTTCTGGTAGGCCAGCCGGATTTAAAATTAAAATTAAATTTAGAAAGCCTAACTCAACTTCAACAAAGAGTGGCTGTGCGTTATCACCTCAAGCCTTTGGAGAAAGAAGAAATTAAAAA
>JAHJCI010000016.1 GCA_018813085.1 Candidatus Omnitrophota bacterium
AGAAATCGCAACGCGATTTCAGGGATTAAATCCCGGAGATTCTTTGAATCTCTCGGGAAACAGAATTTTGCTGCATCTTACGAAGCGGGGCTCATTAAAGGAGAGGGGTTATGAAAAAATTATCGTTAATGGCAGTAGTTGTTTTGGGGTTGTTTCTTGTAAGCGGCATGGCTTATGCCGAGGAAAAGTATACTTACGTAGATTTAGGTAAAGTTTTTGATGAATACAAGAAGACTAAGGAATACGATAAGGTCCTGGAGGCGAAGCAGAAAGATTTTGAGAAAAAAAGAGAGACAATGGTAGGGGGGGTCAAGGAGTTGCAGGAGAAAATGAGTTTGTTGAGCGAAGAAGAAAGAGAAGCCCGTAAGGGCGAGCTGGAAGATAAGATAGCAAAGCTCCAGGAGTTTGACCGTAACGAAACACAGGACCTGCGCAAACAAAGAGACGAGAAAGTACAGGAAATATTCAAAGATATCAAAGGCTCAATTGATAATTATTCTAAGAAGCAGGGAATCAGCCTTGTTTTTGACCAGCGCGCTTTGGTATTTCATCTCGAACAGATGGATATTACCGAGGCAATCTTAAGCGACCTGAACAAAGGCAAAAACTAGCCTAGGGTGGCAATTATGCAAATGACCGTAAAAGAAATCGCCGATTTTTTAAAAGGCGAGCTTATCGGAGACGGTGATGCTACGATTAAGGGCCTGGCAGGAATAAAAGAAGCAGGAAAGGGAGAACTTACTTTTTTAGCAAATCCCCGTTATAATCAACTTCTTGCCCAGACCCGGGCTTCAGCAGTTATCACCTCCAAAGATATCAAAGAAGCCCGTTTGCCTCTTATTTGCGTGGACAACCCGTCAGTGGCTTTTACCAAGATAGTCAGTAAATTTCATGCTTCAAAGCAGGTCCATCCTAAAGGCATTCATCCCGCAGCGATTATAGCCGCAAACGCTAAGCTCGGTAATAATGTTTCTCTTGGCGCTTATGTGGTAGTTGAAGAGAATGCGCTAATCGGGGATAATAGCGTAATTTATCCCGGGTGCTTTATAGGCAGGAATGTCAGGATCGGGAGAGATGTTTTAATTTATGCCAATGTTTCCATACGCGAAGAAGTTATTATCGGCGAACGCGTAGTGATTCAAAGCGGCAGCGTTATCGGTTCGGATGGCTTCGGTTTTATTACAGAAGGCTCCAGGCATCAGCGCATACCTCAGATCGGGACGGTATTGATCGAAGATGATGTTGAAATCGGCGCTAACGTTACAATTGACCGTGCGCGCTTTGATAAAACTATTATCGGAAAGGGCACAAAAATAGATAACCTCGTACATATAGCCCATAATGTGATAATCGGAGAAAATTGTTTTATTATTGCCCAGGTGGGGATTTCAGGCAGCAGCGTAATCGGAAATAACGTTACCATTGCCGGCCAGGCAGGCTTGGCCGGGCATTTATCAATAGGAGACAATAGTATAGTTGCCGGGCGGGCAGGCGTAACGAAATCCGTGCCGCAGAATACTGTTGTTTCCGGATTCCCTGCCAGGACGCATTCGATTGCCAAGCGAATTCATGCTTGCATACAGAATTTACCCCGTCTTTATAAAAAGGTCGAGGAGATAAAAGATAAAATAGAGGAATTGGGGAAAAATAAGTGAGGCCGCCTATGGCGGAAGAACTATTTGGGTTAATTCGCCCAAGTCCTTGACAAACTCCTCACGAATGGGAGCATTTAAAATGAACAGACAAAGAACCATAAAAAAAGAAATAGTATTAGAAGGTAAAGGCCTGCATACTGCCAATCAGGCAAAGATTAAATTTAAGCCCGCAGCAGTCAATTCCGGGATAAATTTTATCCGTGTTGATTTAGACGGATGTCCCCGGATACGCGCGGAATGGGAGAATGTATTAGAGGAATCTTTTACTATGCGCCGTACATCCATCGGAAACGGAAAATACCGAATACATACGGTTGAACATATTATGGCTGCTATCTGTGGGTTGGGCATAGATAATCTGGATATCGAGATTAGCAATAACGAAGTTCCCGGTTTTGACGGCAGCGCCAAGATTATAGCCGAGGCTTTAAGCAAGTCAGGTATAGAAGAACAGGATAGCGTGCGTAATTACTTTCTTCTGCGAGAGCCGGTTTTTGCCGAAGAAGGAAACTCCAGCATAATAGCTATTCCTTCTCAGGGGTTCAGGGTTTCTTATACCTTGAATTACGAAGGGCAGCCGTTGCTTAAATCAGGATATTTTGACTATAAAAGCAATTCCGACTTTTTCCTGAAAGAGGTTGCTTCTGCACGGACGTTCTGCCTTGAAGAGGAGGCCGGAGATTTGCAGGGAAAGGGCTTAGGTGCCGGGGCAAGCTACGAAAATACTTTAGTAGTAGGCAAGAAAGGTGTTGTTAATAATAAGCTGCGCTATGAAGACGAATTTGTGCGCCACAAAGTTTTGGATTTAATCGGAGATATTTACCTCTTGGGTTGTCCGCTTAAAGCCCACATTATCGCCATAAAGAGCGGGCACGGGCTGAATCTGAAATTACTCAGGAAAATAAAACAGCAAATGGAAAGGTCGTATGCTTCGGGCGTACAATTGAATTATCAGCCCATAGAGGGCGAGCAGTTGGGCATCGAGGATATTATGAAGATTCTGCCGCATCGGCAGCCTTTTCTTTTTGTAGACAGGATTGTTTATATAGACAAGGGCAAGCGTGCGCGCGGCATAAAGAACGTCACGATAAATGATTATTTTTTCAAAGGGCATTTTCCCGGACGTCCGGTGATGCCCGGAGTGCTGGTTGTTGAGGCAATGGCTCAGGTGGCAGGAGTTATGATGCTTTCTTCTTCCTGCAACCAGGGTAAACTTGCTTTTTTTATGGCCGCTAACAATATAAAATGGCGTAAGCCCGTTTTACCGGGGGATCAGCTTATTTTAGATGTAGAGGCGCTCAAGATCAAGGCAAAGACCGGGCAGGTGCGTGGCCGCGCAATGGTCGGAGATAAGGTTGTGGCTGAGGCTGATCTGATGTTTGCATTAGTAGACAGATAGTTTAGAATATCAAATA
>JAHJCI010000160.1 GCA_018813085.1 Candidatus Omnitrophota bacterium
CAGGCAAGGTATTATGGCTTAAAGCAGTGATTAACAGGTATGAAACCATATTATTAAGCGCGCTAAAAAACAAATATAAGGTTTGCCTGGGGATATTCTCATTATTTGTAATAGCGATTATTATCGCAAAATTCTTTATGCCTTTTATTTTATTCAGCTCGCGTGGCGTTGAACAGTTTATGATACGCGCAGAGGCTAAACTCGGCACTCCGCTGGACAAAACAAACAAACTGTTTGCGCCGGTCGAAGAGTTGGTTGACAGCATTCCCAAGGAATACGTCGATACCTTCGAAACACAAATCGGCATATTAAGGGAGGAAAGAGGGCATGACCCGGATATAAAGCGAGGTAGTAATTTAGCCCAGGTCAATGTATACTTGACACCCAGCCAAGCGCGCAAGAAGACTGCCGAGGAGATTGTTGATGAATACAGGCTAAAGCTTACCCAAATAAAAGGGTTTGAGAAATTATACTTTAGTAAATTCAGAGAAGGCCCTCCTGTAGGTAAAGCTATATATTTAAGAGTTAGAGGCGAAGATTATGTTATTATTAACAGTATTGCCTCCGAAATTAAGGATTACTTACAAAGCCTGGAAGGAGTTTTAGATGCTACGAGTAGTTATGATTTGGGAGATAAGGAGCTTAATGTAGTAGTCGATGAGGAGGCAGCCAGTAGTACATATCTTACTATAGGGCAAATTGCCTCTTCGGTTCGTAATGCATTTGCCGGGACAATCGCTACCTCAATCAAACCTACAAAAGCCGAAGAAGAAATAGATGTCAGGGTCCGGCTGCCCGATTATCAAAGAAACGAGCTGGCTATTTTTGATAATCTGGTTATTGCCAATAAATTCGGTAAGCTTATTCCTTTAAAGAGTGTTGCTTTAATTCAAGAAACCCAGGGTTTGCGTTCAGTCAGGCACTTAGAAGGAAAGAGATTTGTATCCATAAGCGCGGATGTAGATGATAAGAAAATGACTTCTTCCCGGGCCAATAGTTTAATTAAAAATAGGTTTAAAAACATATCGTTAGATAATCCGGGGTATACATTAAGATACGGAGGAGAGGAAGAAGAAACACAGAAGTCTATGCGAAGCTTATTTCAGGCATTTCTTCTGGCGTTTCTTTTAATCTTTCTTATTCTGGCAACACAGTTTAATTCACTGGTGCAGCCTTTTGTGGTCATGTTAACCATACCCTTTGGTTTAATCGGAGTGATTTTCGCTTTCTTAATTCACCGCGAACCCTTAAGTTTTTTGGCAATTTTAGGAATTATCGGGCTTAGCGGAATAGTTGTCAATGACTCCATAGTGTTAATGGACTTTATAAATAAACTTCGCTCTCAGGGAGTACCAAGAAGAGAATCGATTATTCAGGCCGGCAAATTAAGGTTCCGGCCGGTTATCCTTACTACAATTACCACGGTCGCCGGGATTATTACTGTTGCTTACGGTATCGGCGGAAAAGATCCTTTCCTGCAGCCAATGGCTTTAGCGATTACCTGGGGCTTAATTTTTGCTACCGGCTTAACCCTGGTCATTATTCCCTGTATTTATGCAATTGTCGACGATATAACAGAAAAATTTGCTCACCATCCCACAGTATCCAAAACATCGTCTATTCTTAATAACAATCCCCCTCTTTAATCTATAACCTAATAACCCAGAGGCGTTTCCGAGCTAAAGCGGAAATTGTCCCTGACAGGGGAACTATTTTTTTGCTTTCCTTGGCTGCCATCAAGCAGGCGGCAGAGAGGGATTGGCTCGGAAAACGACTCTGAAGATTTTTTTTTGAAGTTTTTGCTTGACAAATGATACTAACATGGTATCATTACAGGGTAAGCAGGTTCAGTGGTTTAGTTAAACCAGAAAGGAGAAAAAAGTGAAATTAATTACCAGGGATACCGACTATGCAATTAGGGCACTTGTATTTATAGGGCGAAGCGATAAGGCAATAATCTCTGTTTCCGAATTAGTAAGGGAGCTCAAGATTCCTAAGCCTTTTTTGAGGAAAATTTTGCAAATCCTGAATAAAAAGAATCTGCTCAGGTCATATAAGGGAAATAAAGGCGGTTTTATATTAAAAAAAGGATTGGAAAAAATTTTTTTATTGGATTTGATTAAGATATTCCAAGGCAGCTTAAGGCTGAATGAGTGTTTTTTGAGAAAAAGCATTTGCCCTAATATTAAAACCTGTCTGCTGAAGAAAAAAATAGATAAAATCCAAAAACTCGTTACTTCAGAGCTTGAAAACATTGATTTGAAGTCTTTGTTCGAGAAATAGAGGCAATATCATGAAAAGAAAGATAATATTAATTGATCAAAATAAATGTAACGGCTGCGGCTTATGTATTCCTAATTGTCCTGAAGGCGCCCTGCAGATTATTGATGGCAAGGCAAGGCTGGTAAGCGATTTATTTTGCGACGGATTAGGCGCTTGTATAGGCCATTGCCCTCAAGGCGCAATTACAATAGAAGAAAGGAACGCAGGGCACTATGATGAGGCAAGGGTGATAGAGAATATTGCCAAGCAGGGGCGAAATGTAATAATTGCGCACCTGGAACATCTTAAAGGGCATAATCAAGAAGGGTATCTTAAACAAGCAATGGAGTTCTTAAGAGAGAATAAGATTGAAATTTCCGCAGAGAAAGAAGATTTTTCTACCGCAGGGCATAGAAATAGTGCTTGCAGCTGCCCCGGCTCCAAAGTGCTTGATTTTACGCAGGAGGAGCGCTTCCAGGGGGATAAACCTGTTTCAAGAGGCGTATCAGAGCTCAGGCAATGGCCTGTTCAGATTATGCTGGTTCCTGAGTCAGCCACATATTTCAAGGATGCTGATTTATTGATTGCAGCAGATTGCGTTGCTTTTGCCTATCCGGATTTCAACAATGATTTATTAAAGGGTAAGGTTTTACTTGTAGGTTGCCCCAAGTTAGATGACGGCAAATTTTACCAGGAAAAGATTACCCGCATTTTAAAGAATAATAATATAAAATCAATAACCTGCGTGCACATGGAAGTACCCTGCTGTTTTGGCTTGATTAATATAGTAAAATCCGCGCTTTCTGCCTCGGGGAAAGATATATTGCTTAAGGAGCTTACCATAAGCATAAAAGGAGCTAAAATAAAATGATTCCGAAATGCCCGGGCCAGGATGATAGAAATCTTAAAGTAGAGATACTTAAATGCCCTGGATGCGGATATAAGCTTGAAATCTTCTCCGATGAAATAAAGGTTAAATGCCCAAAATGCAGGGATTTGTTATGCCGAGAAAGATTGCCATCCTGCGTTGATTGGTGTAAAATATCCAGGGAATGCGTTGGCGAGGAAAAATGGAAAAGGCTCAAAGGCAAGGTTAAAGAATAGATAAGAGGCACTCTATGGCAGTAGACCCTATATGCAAAATGAATGTGAATGAGGCGGGCGCATTAAGCCTGAATCACGCAGGCCAAACTTATTATTTTTGCAGCGGCCATTGCTTAGACAAGTTTGTTAAGCAAAATAATATTAGCCAGGATAAAGCCGCAACCTGTTTAGTACGTCCCAAGACGAAATTGTACAAAAATAAAACGGTAATAATTACCTTTATTTTGATTTTATTGTCTATTTTATCTTTTTTTGCTCCCGTTTTACAGCCCTTTAGGGAATCTTTATTTATGTATATTCACATGATTTGGTGGGCTATTTTACTGGGATTACTCCTGGGAGGAATTATAGATTATTTCGTTCCCAGGGAGTATGTGTCGCACATGCTATCCAAGCCTAATAAGAGAACGATATTTTATTCGGTAATACTGGGATTTTTTATGAGCGCCTGTAGCCATGGCATCCTGGCGCTTTCTATTGAATTGCATAAAAAAGGAGCGTCAAACCCTGCCGTAGTAGCTTTTCTTTTAGCCAGCCCCTGGGCGAATATCCCCCTTACCATAATGCTTATAGGATTTTTTGGGCTAAAGGCATTATATATTATAGCTTCTGCCTTGATTATTGCGGTTATAACCGGATTTATCTATCAATTCCTGGAGTCAAAGAATATGATAGAGATTAATAAAAATATAAGGGAACCAGAGAAGGACTTTTCGATATTTAAAGACTTGAGGTTAAGGTTTAGATCTTATAAGTTTAGCGCCGGGCAAATAGCCAGGGATTTAAAGGGCATATTCTCCGGGACCCTTTCTTTGTCTAATATGGTTTTATGGTGGATATTAATGGGCATAGCCCTTGCCAGTTTAGCTGCTGCTTATATACCCTCAAATATTTTTCAAAATTATATGGGGCCGAATTTCTTAGGGATGATTGTAACATTAGGAGTTGCTACAATATTAGAGGTGTGTTCTGAAGGGACAGCCCCCCTTGCTTTTGAGATATATAGGCAAACGGCAGCGCTGGGAAACGTTTTTGTATTTTTAATGGCAGGCGTAGTAACTGATTATACCGAAATAGGCCTTTTATGGACTAATGTGGGAAGAAGAGTAGCTATCTGGCTTCCTATAATTACAGTGCCACAGGTAGTAGCCTTGGGCATATTAGCAAATATAATATTATGACCTTAATATGGATTTTATCAGCTACAATATTAGTTAGTTTGATTTCCTTAATCGGCATATCCACCCTTGGTATAAAGTCAAAGGTTCTGGATAAGCTATTGTTTCTGCTCGTCGGTTTTGCTGCCGGAGGTTTAATCGGAGGGGCTTTCCTGCATCTTTTGCCTGAAGCCCTGGAGCATGGCGGAAGCGATTCAGTGTTTCTTTATGTCTTAATCGGATTTACCGCGTTTTTTTTAATGGAAAGGTATCTTTACTGGAGGCATTGTCACAACGGGGCCTGCGAAGTACACACTTTTACATATCTGAATTTAATCGGCGACGGTATCCATAATTTTACCGACGGATTGATTATCGCCGCTAGTTTCGTTGCCGATATAAAACTGGGAATGGTAACTACCCTGGCGGTAATATTTCACGAAGTTCCCCAGGAAATGGGCGACTTCGGGATCCTGCTTTACGGGGGTTTTAGTAAAGCCAAGGCATTATTTTCAAATTTTCTTTGCGCACTGACTGCGATATTAGGGGCAGTTATTGGCTATGCTCTTTCAAGCAGGATAGAAGATATTTCCATCTATTTGATATCCTTTACCGCAGGAGGGTTTATTTATATTGCTGCCTCTGATTTAATACCCGAACTTCATAAGCAAAAAGACGCAAGAAGAGCCAATCAATCCTTTATTGCCTTTGTCTTAGGTCTTATCTTTATGATTTTGCTTAAAAAAATCGGCTAAGCCG
>JAHJCI010000161.1 GCA_018813085.1 Candidatus Omnitrophota bacterium
ATGTATTACAATAACCGGGATCTAAGGCTTCAGGAAATGCCTAAGCCTGAGATCGGCCCCGGAGAATTGCTGGTAAAGGTATTAGCCAGCGGTATCTGCGGGACCGACGTGCTGGAATGGTACCGCATAAAAAAAGCCCCCCTTGTATTAGGGCATGAAATAACAGGAGAGATCGCCGAAATAGGAGAGGGTGTCGAGGGTTATAAAGTCGGCGATAGAGTTTTTGTTTCTCATCATGTTCCCTGCAATACCTGCCGTTGCTGTTTAAGCGGCCACCATACTGCCTGCGAAACCCTGCATACAACAAACTATGACCCGGGTGGTTTTGCCGAGTACATAAGGGTTCCAAAACTCAATACAAGTTGCGGAGTTTTTTTATTGCCGGATAATGTTTCTTTTGACCAAGGGACATTTATTGAGCCGCTGGCCTGTGTAGTTCGTGCGCAGAGGCTGGCTCTGTTTAAGCCGCAGGAAAGCCTGCTTATTCTAGGCAGCGGTATTTCCGGATTGCTTCATTTGTTATTGGCCCGTGCTCAAGGAGCCAGACGGATAATTATGACAGATATTAATCAAGAGCGCCTGAGAGCGGCAAGGCAGCTTGGCGCTGAGCTGGCCATAGATGCGCGCGAGGACCTGCCCCTGCGACTTAGGCAGGCTAATGAAGAGAGGCTTGCTGATTTAGTAGTTGTGGCTACGGGTGCTTTATCTGCTTTCGCTCAAGCCTTGCAGTGCGTGGAGCGCGGCGGCACTGTTTTATTTTTTGCTTCTACGGACGCAGGGGTTAACCTGCCGCTGCCCGTGGATAAATTCTGGCGCAGGGAAATAAAATTGATGACTTCATATGCTAACAGCCCATCTGATGCAGAAGCCGCAATAGAGCTAATCAGTTCAGGCCGTATTCCGGTTGATAGAATGATTACTCATCGCCTTAGCCTAGAAGAGGCGGGGCTGGGTTTTGGGCTTGTTGCCGAAGGCAGGGAATCCATCAAGGTAATCATCCATCCCGATAAATAATAATCCAGTCTTTTTAGAATATAGTTTAGAAGAGTTTGAAGTTATTCTTTCAGGGGGTTTTTGAAAGCAATTCCGGGGATGAGATAAACGTTTTGGGCCTGTTTCTTAATTCGATTACAAACTGCTGAAAATAATTTTGTTTTTTCCCCAAGAGTAACTGTTCCGTAAAGTCCTCTTTTTCCTGCGTAAATTTTTCCTGATCAGGCAAAACGCGTTCCTTTAGCTTAACGATGAAATATAAGCCGGAGGGAGCGTTGATCACTTCGCTTATCTGGTTTTCATTCAGGCCTTCGATCGCCTCAAAGAGCAGGTCAGAATCTCCTAATCCTTCTACATAGCTGCGGCGTTTGAATAACTTGGTTTCACCGAGTTTGAGGTTATATTCTTTGGCTGCCTTGGAAAATCCGGCGGTTTCTGCCTGCTTGCGGCAAGTTTCTAATTTTTCTAGAGCGGCCTGGCTTGCTTTATGTTCACGCAGCCTTTTATTTACCTCTTGATTTATCTCTTCAAACGCAGGGATATAAGGTTGTTTCTTTTCTTTTAATTTTATAAAATATACAAACTCTGAATCGACCTTAACCGGCTGCGGCCAAGCCTTGCCCGGGCTTAATTTAGAAACTATGCGTAATATTTCAGTAGACCAGCCGATTCCAGGGACAGGTTCGTTAGTACTAAAAAGTCCCGTTTCTTTGGTTTCAAGCCCTGTTTCTTTAGCGGCATTTTTCAGGGTAAAGCCCTGGTTAAGAAGTTGGGAAAGTTTATTCACGCCTTCTTCGTTTGTATTTTCCAGCTTGATGTATTCAAGGTTATAAGAGAGTGGTTCTTGAAATTGCTCAGGATTGTTAAAATAGTAATCGAGCAGTTCCTGGTCCTGGATAGAGAGCCCTTCTTTAAAATCCTCAGCTGATGCCTGAATATATTCAAGGCTTATTTCTTCGTTTTCCTTCTCGTATACCTGTTTGATTTCTTTTTCATTGAGCGATATCCCGTCGGTAATCTTGCGGTAAAGCTTGGCGAGGTTCAGGTTATTGCGTATCTGTTCTTCGAATTCACGGGGGTTAGTACGAAAAATATAGGTGATTATTTCCTTATAAAGCTTAGGGTTGAAAGAGCCTTCGCTTTGAAAGAAAGGGAATTGCTTTAGGGTTTCGATTACTTCTTTATCGCCTGTTTTTATTCTTTGC
>JAHJCI010000162.1 GCA_018813085.1 Candidatus Omnitrophota bacterium
CTTCGGGATTAATTCGTCCCGCTAAGTGCAGCAAAATTATGGTCCCTAGAAATCGCAACGCGATTTCAGGGATTAAATCCCGGAGATTCTTTGAATCTCTCGGGAAACAGAATTTTGCTGCATCTTACGAAGCGGGGCTCATTAAATGAACATAATCGTCTGTATAAAACAGGTTCCGGAGACTACGGAAGTCAGAATTAACCCTGAAACCAACACCTTGATCAGGGAAGGGGTAAAATCCATAGTCAATCCCTTTGATATGTATGCGATCGAAGAAAGCCTGCGCCTTAAAGAAAAGCTCGGCGGCAAGATAACGGTTATTACCATGGGTCCTCCTCAGGCAGAATCTGCATTAAGAGAGGCGATATCAATGGGCATAGACGAAGGGATCCTTATTTGCGACCGTGCCTTTGCCGGCAGTGATACCTGGGCAACCAGTTATACCCTGGCCGGTGCGATAAAAAAGATAGGCAACTTTGATTTGATAATTTGCGGTAAGCAGGCCTCGGACGGAGACACTGCACAGGTCGGCCCGGGGATTTCCACGCATTTAGACATCCCGCAGGTTGCTTATGTAAAGAAGATAGAGGAGGTCAAGGATAAAACCGTCCGCGTAGAGCGCATGACGGAAGAAGGATTTGAAATTATCGAAACACCCCTGCCTGCTTTATTTACTGTGGTAAAAGAAATAAACGAACCGCGTATACCTTCTTTAAAAGGAATGATGAAAGCCAGGAAAGCGCAAATTACCACCTGGACGCAGAAGGAGCTGAACTTGGATAGCCAGAATATAGGGTTATGCGGCTCCCCTACGCAGGTAGTAAAAATATTCACTCCGCCTCAGAGAAGCGGCGGCCGGATACTCAGCGGAGAAACTCATGAAGTTGTTGAGCAGTTAGTCGAGTTATTAAAAGAAGAGGTATAACCTTATTTATTATGCCGATACAAATCATCCTTGAAAAATGTACGGGTTGCAGCTTATGCATAAAGGCCTGTCCTTTTGTAGCTATCCAGGTATCCGACAAGAAAGCGGTTATTGATTTGGATAAATGTAATCTCTGCGGAGCCTGCGTACCTGCCTGTAAATTTACAGCCATTGTTTTAGAGAAAACAGAAAGCGTATGCCAGAAGCTTGACCTTAAAGGTTATAAAGGTGTCTGGGTATTCATCGAGCAGAAGAAAGGCAAGGTACAATCCGTATCGTATGAACTTCTGGGTAAGGCGCAGGAGTTAGCGAAAAAACTATCCACTGAGGTTAGCGCTGTTTTTCTCGGCAATGAAATAGAAGACCAGATAGAAGAATTAATTTCACGCGGGGCAGATAACATATATTTAGTCCAGGCTGCGGAGCTTGCTAATTTTCAGGACGAGCCTTATACTAAAGTTCTAACCAGCCTGATTAAGAAATATAAACCGGAAATCCTGCTTTGCGGAGCAACTTCAATCGGCCGTTCTTTGATTTCTCGGGTAGCGATTAAAATTAAGACCGGATTGACTGCTGATTGTACCGGGCTAGATATTGACCCTAAGAGGAATATATTGCTTCAAACGCGGCCTGCTTTCGGAGGCAATATAATGGCTACTATTATAAGCCCTGATTACCGGCCGCAAATGGCAACTGTCAGGCATAAAGTGATGCAGCCTATAGAGCCCGATAAAAAGAGAAAAGGCAGGGTTATTAAAGAAAACTTTGATTATTCTGTTTATGCCTCGCGCACAAAACTCCTGGATATCGTGGATGAGGTAGAGGCATTGGTTAACCTGGCGGAAGCAGATATTATCGTTTCAGGAGGCCGCGGCATGGGGAATGTAGAGAACTTCAAAATACTTGAAGAGCTTGCCCATGTATTAGGGGCTGCTGTAGGGGCTTCGCGAGCAGCGGTAGATTCCGGTTGGATGCCTTATTCTCATCAAGTCGGCCAAACCGGCAGGACAGTAGCGCCTAAAATATATATTGCCTGCGGAATATCAGGCCAGATTCAACATTTAGTAGGAATGTCTTCTTCTAAAATCATCGTTGCAATAAATAAAGACCCTGACGCGCCTATATTTAAAGTAGCTACGTATGGCATAGTAGGGGACCTTTTTCAAATCATACCCGCCTTAACCAAAAGATTCAAATCAACCCTTAAAGCTTCAGTTTAGCCATCCTGATTCAATTAAATTAACTAAATAACCAGATTGTAAGAATTTCATATGATTTCATTAAATATCACCTAATATCATTCAATATGTCTATTTTGTTAAAAAATGTAAAGATTTTCCTTGACAAGATACTTTTATTATTTATATTATATAGGTAATGTTTACGAAATCATTAATGGATATTGATGAATTATCAACCTATCTAAAGGTTACGCGCAGGACTATTTATTCCTGGCTTAAAGGCGGGAAGGTCCCTGCAATAAAGCTTGTCGGGCAGTGGAGGTTTAAAAAAGATAAAATCGATGAATGGCTGGAAAGCCAGGTGGAGGTCAGATAATTCATATAATAGTAGGAAACAAAGGAGTGTTTAATGTTCTTAAAAGAGCTGGAATTAGTCGGGTTTAAATCTTTTCCTGAAAGGACCACACTGCGATTTGAGCGGGGGATTAGCGCAATTGTAGGCCCCAACGGCTGCGGAAAAAGCAACATCTTTGACGCAATCCGTTGGGTTCTGGGCGAGCAGTCAACAAAGGCCTTGCGCAGCCTGAAAATGGAAGACGTTATCTTTACGGGAACGGACAAGAAGCCTTCCCTGGGCATGGCTGAAGTAACGCTGGTATTCTGTAATAAGAGCCGGCAGATCGGCTTTGATAACGATGAGATTGAGGTTTGCCGCAGGATATTCCGCTCGGGAGAAAGCCAGTATTTATTGAATAGAGCTCCTGTACGCCTGAAAGATATTATGGATTTATTTATGGGCACAGGCATCGGCGCTGAAAGTTATTCTCTTGTCGAGCAAGGTAAAATCGGGATGATCTTAAGTACCCGCCCTGAAGAGCGCAGGTTAATTTTTGACGAAGTAAGCGGAATCACTAAATATAAAAACCAGAAAAAGGAAGCCCTGAGAAAGCTGGAGGAGACTGACCAGAATCTCCTGCGCGTAAACGATATTATAGTTGAGGTCAGGCGTGAGATTAATTCTCTGGAGAGGCAGGCTAATAAGGCCAGGCGTTATAAGCAGGTATTCGAGGATTTAAAGGGGAAGGAAACCATAATAGCGAAACTGGAAATCCGCCGGATAGAGAAAGATAACAGCCAGCTTCGTGAAAAGATTCTTGATTCAGAAAATCAGATTAATGCCCGCGAAGAAGAAATTAACTCTCACCGGGAGTCTATTTCCGCAAGGCTGGCTAAAATAGAGCAGCTGGACGAAGAGGTCTCTTTTAGTCACGATAAGCTGATCAATATCGATAATTTAATTAATAACAATGCTCAGCGTATCAAGGTAAACCAGGAAAGAATTGCCGAATTAAATTCACGCGTTGAAAATTTAAAAGACCAGCTCCGGGAGGCAGGGGTCCGTATTGAAAGCGCCAGGATGAATCTGGAAAATTTTCAAAAAGAGCACAGTAATCTAGAAGAGGTGGTTAAGCAAAAAGAAGGCCTCCTGGCAAAGAAGCAAAATGAATATGAAGAAGCAAATTCCTCTATTAAGGATTCCCAGGATAAGATAAAACAGTCTAAGGTTCTGGTTATTGATTTGGTTAGCGATGTTACGCGCGCCAATAACGAAATAGCGGATTTACAGGCGCACCTTAAGAGCCAGCTCTTAAGGCAAAAGAGACTGGAAATCGAAAAAGCAAATACAAAAGAAGAAAAAGATAAGGCAGAAGAGGTTCTTGGAGAGAATATATCAGAGCTTAATAAAGTCGAGTCAGAGTTTAATCAATTGAATAATCGAATAAACGATATCGGGCAATCCAGGCAGAAGGAGTCAAGTGAGCGCGATGAGCTGATCCGCGATATCCAGGATTTAGAGAATGAAAAAATTGCCCTTCAGTCACAGAAGGAATTTTTAGAAGAGTTGAAACTTAAGTACGAAGGCATCAGCGAGTCATTAAATGCAGTTTTATTTTTAGATAAATCTCCGGGAGAGGATATTTCCGGGATATTAATAAAGGTAAAGGAGCAGTCTTTATGCGCTGATGAGCAATCCGCGGGATTAAAATATAAACTAAGCGGAGAGGCAAAGCCAATGCCTCTGGATACCGAAGCTATCACTCAGAGAATCGGCCATATACAGATAGAAATAGACCGGAAGAAGAAAGAGCAGGAAGAAATCGATCTGCGCATCCGGGGACTGGCCGAGGCAGAGGAAGGGCTCAGGCAGCAGGCAAAGGCAAGCGAAATGCTCCTGAGCAACAAGAGGATTCAAAAGGACGGCATAATGAAGCAGCTGGAAAAGATCCAGCAGGAATACGAGGTTCTTACCCTGGAATTGGAGGATTTAGAAAACCAGTTTAAAGAGCTGAACGACAAACAGGCTCAATTAGAGAAGAAGCTTAACCATTGCTGTCAAGAACAAAAGGCTCAGGAGGATTTGGTTGGTTCTCTTGAGGAGCATATACATGATTGCCGCATCAATCGGGAAAAGATTCTTGTTGAGATTACCCAGGTTAAAACTGAGATAGAAAGCCAGAAAGAGAGGCTTACGCAGCAGGTAAAGACAGAAGCTTTACTTATGATTGCTTTTCGGGAAAGCCGGCAGCTTTTTGAAAATTATTCCGGGGAAATCGATCAATCCAAATTAAAAATCAAGCAATTAAACGAAGAATCAGAAGAACTGGGCAGGCGAAGTACTGAGGCAAGAGAAGAGAAGCTTTCATTACAAGAGAGCCAGGATAAGCAGCAGAAAGAATTTAAGGAGTTAAACGCCATTCAGGAATCGGATAAGGGCAAGATAGACTCGCTTAACGAAAATATTGAGGAATTGAGAAAATCCATGTATGAATATCAAATGCAGGCAAAAGAATTTGATTTTAAGCGCATAAGCATTCATGACAGGATAAAACAGGTTTACAAGCTCGAGCTTGAGAGTATCTTCGATCCCTCCGCAGAAGAAGAAAATATAGATAAAGAAAATCTCGGCCTTGAGATAGCCGAACTCAGCCGGAAGCTGGATTCTTACGGTACGGTGAACTTAATCGCCATTGAGGAGTATGAAGAGTTGAAGAAAAGGTATGATTTTCTCATGCATCAAGAGCAGGATTTAAGCAAGGCAAAGCATTCGCTGCATGAGGCAATAAATAAGATCAACCGTACCACCAGGCAGATGTTCTTTGATACGTTTAAAAAAATACAGGTAGAGTTTCATACATATTTCCGCCTGCTTTTTGGAGGTGGAGAGGCAGAGATTATATTAACGGATGAAGAAAATCCGCTTGAGTCGGGAATCGAAATAATCTGCCGGCCTCCGGGCAAGAAGCTGCAGAATGTGGTTGCGCTTTCAGGAGGAGAGAAGTCGCTTTCGGCCGTAGCCTTGATTTTTGCGATATTTAAAGTCAAGCCTGCGCCGTTTTGTGTGCTTGACGAGATTGACGCGGCGCTTGATGAAGCTAATATAAACCGTTTCGGAACGATTCTTCAGGAATTCGCAAGGATATCGCAATTCCTGGTTATTACGCATAATAAGAGGACAATCGCCAGTGCGAATGTAATGTACGGTATTACCATGCAGGAGGCAGGGATTTCCAAGATAGTTTCCGCAAAACTATCTGTCCGCCAAGAAGAGAGCAGCGAATTGGCTGCTGTTGCTTAAGTTTTCTCTTCTTTCGATAAACACTCTAAAGGCGTTATTTTAGCGGCCGGTTATGACCAGCAGGCAATATTTTTTCCCTTACTTTTAGCGATATATAGCCTTTCGTCGGAAACACCGATTAATTCCGAGCTTGTTTTGGCATCTTCGGGGAAGGTAGCGATACCGAGGCTGCAGGTAAGTTTTTTAGCAGGAAGGATTTCCTCGCGGTCAAAAGGGTGCTGTGAAATAATTTGGCGCAGGCGTTCTGCGATAATTACCGCCTCTCTTTTAATAGTCCCGGGAAGAATAATGCTGAATTCTTCCCCTCCGTAGCGTGCTACCCAATCCATTTTACGGGAGCAGTCGCTAAGCAAGTTAGCCAATTCCTTCAGTACCTTATCTCCCGCCTGATGGCCTAAATTGTCATTATAGATTTTAAAATAGTCCATATCCAGCATAACCAGGCTAAGCGGAGATTTATTGATTTTTGCTTTCTCTATCTCCGACTGTAGCAGGTGATGAAAGTATCCGTGATTCCATAAACCGGTCAGTGAATCAACATGGCCGCGGGTGATTGCCTGTTCATATAAATGTGAATTTTCGATTGCCAGTCCTGCCTGGTTAGCAAGCATTATAAGCATTCGCAAGTCATCCTGTGAGATAGGCCTTTTGGTAAAGATGTTATCGGCAATTATTACCCCGTTTACTTTATCTTTTGCCTTCAAAGGCACTATCGCAGCTTCCTGGGTTTTAAGCACTTTTAACAGCGGGTCATTCGGGTAATTTACGATTGTCTGCGGGTTTAAATGAAGCGGCATTCCTTCCAGGACAGCAAGGCTGAGGAGGTTATTTTTTTCGTTCAAAGGCAGTTTCATTGCTTTTACCTGCTGGTTGAATTGAGATTCCAGAGGATAAGCACTCACCTTGAACATATTTACCAGGTCATCCAAGTCCATCCTTTGTTCTTCGATTTGCTTCCAAATGTGCTTTGCTTCTTCTCCGGTATTCGGCCCGATGCCCATTTTGCCTTCGATTAAATTCATTTTTTCATTAACAAGAAAGAGCATCGCACGGTTAAATCCAAGTCCCGTATGCGCAGTTACTCCCGTAAGGATTATATAGAGTATTTCCTCAAGCTTAAGCGTTGTGCGCATGGCATTAGAGATTTCATAAAGAATGCTTAACTCGGACTTGGTTCTCTGTAGTTGTTGCTTTAATTCGGATATTTCTTCCATATTAAATGAAGTCAAGACTTACACAGCGTAAGCGCTCGTAAGTCTTTGACTGAATTTGTCCCGATAGCAACGAGAAAATTTAGAATAAATTTTCCCCTAGAAATCGCTTTGCGATTTCAGGGACTAAGTCCCGGAAATGCTTAGCATTTCACGGGGCGAAGTGTTTGCTATCGGGATTAATTTGTACTTATCGCTTAGATTCACTTTGCTTGCTAAGCGATGTGCTCATAAAATCTAACACATTTTAGCGCTTATGTCAACCCTGGTTAGCTTGCAATATTCATATTAAAAGCAGTATAAATATATTTCTCTTGCTGTGCGAGGGAATAATGGTATAATAATTTTTCCCAAAATACCCGATTATTTTATAATAGATTTAGAAATTTATCAAGAGCTATGCATGATATCGTCCGTATAATAAGAGAAAAGGCAAAGGTCGAAACCAAGACAATAGTTTTACCTGAGTCCAAAGATCCCCGCATACAAGAGGCAGCCCGAATCATTGAAAAAGAGGGAATTGCTCGAATTTTACTTCTTACCCCGGAGGATATGGATACTGAATCGAGACAGAGGTACTGCGAAGATTTTTTCAATTTACGCAAAGATAAGGGCATGACCATTGAGCGCGCAAGGCAGATTATCTCTGAGCCGCTTTATTATGCTGCGATGATGGTACGTAATAACGCCGCAGACGGTTTTGTTGCCGGAGCCTGTTATACGACTCCGGAAGTTGCCCGGGCGGCCATTTATTGCCTTGGCACAGACCCGGCAATAAAAATTGCCTCCAGTTGCTTTATTATGGTATTTCCCGATAGAACCATGGGTGCAGGGGGGGTTTTTGTTTTTGCTGATTGCGGCATTATCCCGCAGCCCGATAGTCAACAACTGGCTTATATATCTATATCAGCTGCAGAATTAGCTAAAGAGGTCCTTCAAATAAGCCCGCGCATTGCTTTATTAAGTTATTCCTCCAAGGGGTCCGGTAAGGGTGAGCAGGTAGTAAAGGTCAGAGAAGCGCTTAAGCTTATTCGCCAGATAAAACCCGAACTTTTAGTTGACGGAGAACTGCAGCTGGATGCTGCGATTGTTCCGCAAGTGGCAAAGGCAAAAAAAGCCGATGCGGTATTGCAAGGCAGGGCTAATGTATTAATATTTCCCGAATTAAGTTCAGGCAATATCAGCTATAAGTTGGCGCAGAGGCTTGCTAATGCGCGGGCTATAGGGCCGCTGATTTTGGGGTTAGATCATCCCTGCAGCGACTTATCAAGGGGATGCCTTGTAGAAGATATTGTTGATTGCGTGGCAGTAACCGCAATAAGGGCGCAATCCCTGAAATAGCTAATATTACAGACTAGATACTAGTATCTAGTATTGAAAACATATGAATATTCTGGTTATCAATTGCGGGAGTTCATCGATAAAATACGATTTGTTTGACATGCCTTCGCAAAAGAGTTTAGAGCGCGGAGTAATTGAGCATATCGGCGAGAAAGGCAGTAGAATCAGGGATCATTACTCTGGCCTGAAAATAATTTTAAGCAGGATCGCCAAGGTTGAGGGAATCGGCCATCGAGTGGTGCACGGCGCAGAGAAGTTCCGGAAGCCGGTTCTTGTAAATAATAAGGTACTTTCCGATATCCGTGCCTGCAGTAAGCTTGCGCCGCTTCATAATCCGGCTAATCTTGAAGGAATAGCAGCTTGCCGCCGTTTACTGGGAAGCAACATTCCGCAGGTAGCGGTTTTTGATACCGCTTTTTATTTCCAGCTCCCTGAGTACGCGTATATTTATGCTCTTCCCTATAATTTATACGCAAACTTCGGCATAAGAAGGTATGGCTTCCACGGCATAAGCCATGAATACGTTGCCAAGAAAGCCGCTCTCACTTTGAAAAAACCCTTGCGAAGTTTAAACCTTATTACATGTCATCTGGGTAACGGTTGCAGCATTACCGCTATAAAAAAAGGCCGCGCCATAGATACAAGTATGGGGTTTACTCCTTTGGAAGGATTGGTTATGGGTACCCGCTGCGGAGACATAGATCCTGCAATAATTACGTATCTGGCCAGATATAAAGGCTGGACTCTTGAGAGAATTGACCAGGTCTTGAACAGGCAAAGCGGCTTACGCGGTATTTCAGGCCAGAGCAACGATATGCGAAGGTTAAAGGCCAAGGCCGCAAAGGGTAATAAGCGTGCAAGGCTGGCTATAGATATATTCGTTTACCGCATCAGAAAATATATCGGCGCATATTTGGCAGTTATGGGAGGCTGCGATGCTATAGTTTTTACCGGAGGTATGGGAGAAAATCAGAAGGGCATCAGGAATAGAATCTGCTCAAAAATTTTTGATAATATGAAATCCAGGCCGCGCATCCTGGTAATTCCTACCAGGGAAGAATTAATGATTGCGCGCAAGATTTATGATATAATAAATAAAAAGATAACTTAGGGGTTAAAGCGAAGTAAGCCGTCAGGTCGATAGAAATGTTACGTATAATTTTAAAATCCAAAATTCACCGGGCCAGAATTACCGAGGCACAGCTTTATTATACAGGCAGCGTTACTGTTGATTCTCTGCTTATGCGGGCTGCTGATATTCTTGACGGAGAAAAGGTTGAGCTTTTGAACCTCAATACCGGAGAGCGTATAGAAACTTATGCTATCAGCGGTAAAGAGGGCTCCGGGGCTATCTGTTTAAACGGCCCTGCGGCACGCAAGGGGTATGTCGGCGATGAAATAATCATCCTTGCTTATTGCATGGTAGACGAGCGTCAGGCTCGTGAATTTAAGCCAAAAATTATTTTTGTGGATGAAGAGAATCACCCGAAGAAAGACTCGCCTGCCTGATTTCTTCAGGCAAGATATTCCCGATTCCAGGATTCTGGAAAGATTTCGCTCTTTGAAAAAACAAGGAGTGAATACGGTTTGCCTTGAGGCAATGTGCCCGAATTGGTCGGGCTGTTTATCAAAGAATTCCCCTGCCTTCATGATTTTAGGCGACCGTTGCAC
>JAHJCI010000163.1 GCA_018813085.1 Candidatus Omnitrophota bacterium
AAATTGCTATCTTCATTATACCTCCTTCATCTCCATCCAGTTCCTACCCTGCTTAAGCACTACTTTAACAGGAACGCTGAGGCTAAAACAGGTCTCCATTTTATGGCGGACCAATTCTATAATACTCTTTAATTCCGCTTCAAAGACATCAAAAACAAGCTCATCGTGGATCTGTAAAATCAATCTTGACTTGAGCCCGAGCTTAGTTATCTTGGAATGAATCTCGAGCATCGCCTTCTTGATAAGGTCTGCTGCTGAGCCCTGTATGGGGGTATTCACCGCCTGCCTCTCGGAAAACTGGCGTATTCCGGCGTTCTTGCTGTTAATCTGGGGGATATATCTTCTCCTGCCGAGTATTGTCGTTACGTAACCGTCTTTTCTGGCTCGTTCAATTTGTTCCTGGATATAATCTTTAACCATAGGGTATCTTAAAAAATACATATCAATGAAAGCACTTGCCTCTGCCTGGGAAATATCCAAATCACGGCTTAACCCAAAACTGCTCAACCCGTAAACAATGCCGAAATTAATCCTCTTGGCTGTCTCGCGCATCTTATCGTCGACCTCATTCTGTTCTAATCCATAAATTAAAGAAGCTGTGGAAAGATGAATGTCTTCATTATTCCCAAATGCCAGAATCAGAGCGGCATCCTGGGACAAATGCGCCAGAATCCTTAATTCTATTTGCGAATAATCAGAGGATAAAAGGCAATAATCCTTGCCTGCGGAAATTACCGCCTTCCTGATCCGGCGGCCTATCTCTGTTTTTATGGGCAGATTCTGCAAATTAGGGCTGGTAGAACTTAACCTGCCTGTCTGAGTGCCGGTCTGGTTAAAGCAAGCATGGATTCTTTTTGTACGGGAATCAACCAGTACCGGAAAAGCATCGATATATGTAGACTTTATCTTTGTTAACTTGCGGTATTGGAGTAAAATCTCGGGCAAGGGATGAAACTGAGCAAGCATCCTGAGGACTTCTTCGTCGGTAGAGGGGCCGCTTTTAGTCTTCTTTCTGGCCGGCAGCTTTAGTTTTTCAAATAAAATACTTCTTAGCTGTTTTGGGGAATTAATATTGAACTGACAGCCGGACAGTTTATATATTTCATCAACCAACCCGATTAATTTTGCCTCGACCTCAGAAGCGAGTGATTTTAATAATTCCAAGTCAAGTGCCACCCCGGCTATCTCCATATCTGCCAGGACCTCTACTAAAGGCATCTCAAGATTAAAGAAGAGCGAATTCAATTCTTTGTCTTTTAATTCTTTTTCTAAGATATTTTTAAGCCTGGCAATCAGCAGGCACGCCGTATCCTGGGACAAATTCTGATTATCAAACACCTCTTTCAGATAATCCCAGGCAAGGTCAGGCAAATCGTAACTTGGGCTGGATGAATTCAACAAGTATGCTGCTATCATCGTATCAAAAAATAAACCCTCTAATTTTATGCCCTGCTTAGCCAACTCTACCTTCAAGTTCTTAAGGTTATGCCCTGTCTTCTTTATTGAGGGATTGCCTAATATCTCCCGGGCCTCTTTATCAAGAGCGCTAAAGCTAGAACTCTTAAAGGCTTTTGCGGAAATATCCATGAAACTAACCTCTTCTTGGCGATAGAGTAAGATTAACTCCTCGCTCTTCTTTAATTCCGAAATTGTTTTCGACTGCATAAGCTCAGTATTCCCGGCATCATTTTTAAAGGGTAAATTCGCAAGCAAGCGCTTAAATTCCAGCTGCCTGAATATACTATGAAGAAGGGAATAATCCGGCTCTTTCAGCTTTAAGTCTTCTAAATCAAATTCAAGTTCCAGGTCATCCCTTAGCCTGGCTATCCTGCGGTTCAATCTAATCTGTTCAACCGACTCCTCTATCGCATCATGCAACCTCTGCGGCTTAATGCTCTCAAGGTTATCGATAATACCTTCTACGGATTGAAAATCTTTAATTAACTTAGAAGCCGTCTTCGGCCCTATGCCCTTTACGGAAGGAATATTATCCGCAGGGTCCCCTGCCAGGGAAATAAAATCGACAAACTGCTTGGGCTTTATGCCGAATTGCTCTTTGATTTTGCCTGAATCATAAACTACCCCTTTATCTTTATAAGGGCTAAAAACCACAACCTGTTCATCCACTAATTGAAATATATCTTTATCAGAACTGATTATCATAACATCCAATTTTTCTTCCCTTGCCTTGCGGCTGAGCGAAGCTATCAGGTCATCAGCCTCAAAACCGCGTTTTTCAAATATAGGAATACCGTAGGCCCGGATGATCTCTTTTATGATAGGTATCTGGCTGCTCAATTCATCGGGCATAGCAGGGCGCTGAATTTTATATTCCGCAAACTCGCGCTGGCGAAAGGTATCGCGCGATACGTCAAAACAGGCTCCCACATATTCAGGCTTCTCCTGTTTTAGAATTTTATTCAAAAAATTGACAAACCCGAGCACCGCATTGGTAGGCTGTCCGAATGAAGTACTTAATCCCTTTAGGGCATAAAAAGCCCGGTAGCTAAATGCGGTAGCATCAATCAGGCACAATTGGGATCTACTCATGATAGGAATTATCCGCTGCAGGCCGGCCAAAGACAGATTTAAACAATGTCTGGACTCAAAACTATAAACCCTTTAAATTAATTAAAAACATTGAGATAATAGGCTGGATAATAAAATCAATTACTTCTGAATTCTTGAGGTAATTCCCGCGGCTATCTTATTAAGTTCGCGTTTTGCTTCCTGAAGGTTATCCTGCTGGTAATATCTTACTGCATTCTGAAAATAAATCTCCATTTCCCTAATGCGGGCTTTTTTCTCTAACTCGATCAACCTGACATGTACCTCGTCTCTTAACCTTAACAACGGCTCTTTATCTTCTATGTTAAGCGCCAGGGCCAAATCAATACTGTTAAGTGCTTTCTCATATTCCGCGGCTTGATAAAAATGCTTGGCATCTTCCAATAACTTGTTCGCCTCAGTCAATTCCCTTATCCTCTTCTCCTGCCTCTTTATGGATAATTCTTCTGCCAATGCCTGGGACTGTTGCCTGAGATACTCCTGTTTTAGTTCCGGCACAGCTTCCCTTAACTCGATGAGTCTTTGTTTTGCCTTCATTGTCCAGGGATCATCCGGTTTACCGAGCTCTACCCTTTTTTTCCAGAATTCAGCGGCCTTGCTGTACTCCTGCCTCTGTTCGTAGAGCATGGCAAGATTGGAATACAAAGTTGCATACCTGGGGTTAACCTTTAAGCCGGTTAGATAAACTTCCTCAGCCTTATCCTGCGAACCCTTAGCCTCATAAATAATACCCAGGTCATTATAAACTACTGCGAAATTAGGGTCCAGCGTTATCGCTTTCTGGTAACAAATCATGGCTTCGTCGATCCGCCCCTGATACTGAAACTCAAGACCCTTATTCCTGTAAAACTGCGCCCGCTCTTGAAGCAAGGTTAAGCTTTCTGCAGTAAGTGCGGAAGTTGAGAAAAGGCAGATAATTAGGAATAGGAAAACTAAAAATATACTCTTTTTAAACATTTGAATTAAGAATACTAGAAAAAAATTGAAAAGTCAAGGGAAAATTGTTTTTCGCATTGCAAAAGCCGATTCCTGCGCTACCCCCCCACACCCAGTTGTTACCGGGCACACTAGAACGTATATCTGCGTGGGGTTAATCAGCAGATATAATTTATCTCGCCGTGATTTTTCTATCTCTCTATAAATAATCTGCTGATTAAAATTACAAGAGAGGAGACAGCTTCAAAGCCGGATGTTCAACTTTAGCCAGGAAATCCAGAAGTTCTTCGGAATTCGTAGCTTGCGTCTCATCGGCTATTTTATCCACTAAGCCCGGGTGGCCGATTTCTTTACAGCGCTGTCTTAATTTATCGCCTAAAGTATCCTTTAATTCCTTAGGCAACCATACGATGCGTGCTAACCCGCCGTCAGCAGAGATAAATTTCTTGCTTAATATGTAAAGCCTGCCTATTCCTAAAAATCCCGGAGTCTGTACACCTCCCCCTACGGAACCGGCAAGGCCGGTAAAAGTCATACCGCAGGGAGTCATCCCGGAATAATCACGATGAACGACCATAAATCCGTTTGCCTCAGGGATAATGGCAACTATGCATTCAAAACAGCCGCAGCTGGATTGAGGCGAATCCATAAGCGAATACATACTCACCTGGCTTATATTTTTATTTGATTTACTGTAAACAAAATCATTAACACTCTGCCATTGTCCTAGTTTATTATCAGATATCTGGCCCTTTACGACCGGCTGGTTCGGCCCGGTAGGAATAATCTCATAGCAGGTTTTTGCGTCAAGCCAGGAATAAGCACCACACAAGCCAAGGCGTTCGGGAGTTACAATGCAAACATGGTTTGGAGCAAAAGACTGACAGAGAAGGCAAGAATAAAAAGTATCTACACTTTCATCTGTCATTCCGCTGATACGCTCATCCCTCTCATCATAAGCCTTTTTCGCCTCTTTCAATAATTTTTCTACATCCTCCTGTTGAGTATAGAGTTTAACCTGCACCTTATCAACAACCGCACCGTATTCTTTATGCAGCATGGCGTGCAGGATAACTCCGATATGCTTAAGCCGGAACCCTTTACTGAAAGCCTGCTGATTTATCCTTATCCAGTTCATCTCGCGCTGGCCGACATGCATTATTCCCATAGTATAATTCATATAGCGGTGAATTTGCCTCTCCAGGACCGGCTCAAAATCCTTCTGCATTTTACGGCCGGCAACCTCCACGATAATCGCCAAAGGCATTGATTTCTTTCCGTTTGGCGTCTCATCGATATCCGGGCCGAAAATTTCAACCTTTCCGTCTTCGACTTCATCAGACTCCTTTGAAGTAAGATATTCAAAAGCCAGGGAAGCCTTTGAGCCGAATTCAATATAGAGCTGTTCCTTCCTTACCCTTTCACCTTCAAACGCGGCGGCATATGAGACGGGTATGGGAATTTCAGAAACGGTGACCTTAATGCCCCTTACCTCGATTGCCCGCGCAACAATCTTCTTATGGTCTAATTCGCTGACCAACGCTTCATAGCTAGTTATGCCGGAGGGCTTAATTTCGGGAATTTTACTATCCGCAATTATGGGAAAACCCATATTAATCGCTCCGGCGCCTGTGGCGTACTTTAAATCATCCACTTCGCCTAAGACCAGCCCAAAGGCAAAAACCCTTTCTTTTGTATAAAGCAAACATTTCTTAGCCTGGCCTGCTTTTAATCCGCCGAATGTAAGCGCTGAACGAATTGCCCAGTTCAGGGGATAAATAGCAGAAATAGTATCCCTGCCGTAAGGAACGATATAATTATCCCAGCCCATTTCAACATCTTCTTCTATCAGCTGGTCAATTATAGAACGGCCGCCTGTAGAAGAGCCGACAAAAATAAGTATATTCCTCTGCTGCAACTGCCGCACAATCTCAACTGCCGTCTGGTTATCGGGGGCTGCCCCCAGGACTGCCGCAAACCCGGTCATGCGCCCGTCAACAAGCTGTATTCCTAAAGAACGCATAATCGTATCGGTGAAAAAACCGTTGCAATCCTTTTGAGGCTCCTGGCCGTAAAGATAGCGTAAAGCCATAATTATCTCTTCGCATAATAACGTAGCTATACCGGCATCAAGAGCATCCCCCAAATAAGGAAGCCATACCTTCTCTGACGGCAGAGAAGGCAGTAAAGAAGCGGCATGCTCTAAAATAGCTTTGGCATCCTTTAGAGTATTGACTTCCTTACCGACCAAGGCATACGCCATGGGCAAATAAAATGCGGTTTCCGGAAAACCCAGTTTTTCTGATTCCTGCTTTTCCTCTATTGCCTTATTCAGAAAGTCCTTGGCCTCTTTAAATATCTTTTCTGCTCCCCTGATGACCGATGCGGCAACAATCTTAGACATAGAAACTCCTCCTTAAATAAGCAGATAACTTACGGAATTCTGAAAGGATGACGTAAGTTATAGCGAAGCGTCTGCGAATTAATCCCGATAGCAACGAGAAAATTTAAAATAAATTTTTGAAGTGTTTTGCTATCGGGGCAAATTCAGCCAGAGACTTACGAGCGCTTGCGCTCAGTAAGCCTTGGCTTCATTTTGAAATGAAATCTAAAGATAAAGATTCTAAATCTAAAAATAAAAGCGTTGCCTCCCCTAAGGCGAAGGTGGCAGTTAAAAAAACCAAGGCAGCTTTAAAGAAGGCGGTTAAGG
>JAHJCI010000164.1 GCA_018813085.1 Candidatus Omnitrophota bacterium
CTTTCAGTCGCGTAAGTTGTGAGCTCATTAATGATTAATCAAGATTACTTTCGAAATAAGGAAATTACTGTAGTAGGTTTAGCAAGGAGCGGATTAGCCTGTGCGAACCTTCTCTATAGCGTCGGAGCCAGGGTTAGCGTTACGGAAAATAAAAATAGTACGCAGGTTAAAGATTATGCCCTTAAGCTTCATCCTTCAGTCAGGCGGGAATTAGGAGGCCATAGCAGGGAATTTATTCAGGAAAGAGATTTAATTGTTACAAGCCCCGGGGTAGAGTATAGTAGCCAGGTTTTAGCCTGGGCGAGAGAATTAGGTATTCCTGTTATAAGCGAGATTGAGTGTGCCTGGATACTTTGTCCTGCTAGCGTAATCGCAACCACGGGCACAAACGGCAAGACAACAACTACTACCTTAATCGCAGAGGTATTAAAGGCATCCGGAAGGAATGCCTTTGCTTTAGGCAATATAGGCACTCCTTTTTCTGCCCAGGTCAATCAGATAGAAAGCCGGGATTTTGTTTCCCTGGAGGTTAGCTCCTTCCAATTGGAAACAATAAAATCATTCAAACCAAAGATAGCAGTGATTTTAAATTTTACCCCTGACCATCTTGACAGATACCCTGATATGTCAAGTTATCTTGCGGCAAAGTCAAGGATATTCATGAATCAGGATAACCGCGATTACCTTGTTTTAAATTATGATTTCCCTATCCTGCGCCGTTTAGCCGGGAAGTCTAATGCCAGGATAGTTTATTTTAATCAAAAGATGCACTTCAATCCAAATTTTTCCGCCGTAATAGCGGTTGCTTCGATACTGGGAATAGAGCAAAGTTTATGCGAGGATGTTTTTCACTCTTTCAGGGGCCTGCCGCACCGCCTGGAACGTGTAGCTGAGTTTCAGCAGAGAGAGTTTATCAATTATTCCAAGGCCACTAATCCGGGCTCTACCGTCTTTGCTCTGAATAATATTCAGAAGCCCGTTATCCTTATAGCCGGAGGCAGGGATAAGGGCTTTGACTATAACCTTATCAGGGATTTAGTATGCAGTAAGACTAAACTCTTAATTCTTATCGGTGAAGCAAAGGATAAAATAAAGCAGGCTTTCCAGGATAAGCTGCCGCTTAAGGAGGTTTACGACCTCAAGGAAGCTAGCGAGGCGGCTTTCATGGGCTCAAAGCCGGGAGATTGCATATTATTTTCTCCTATGTGTTCCAGTTTTGATATGTTTAGAGACTACCAACACAGGGGAGAGGTATTCAAAGAAGCGGTTTTAGAGTTAATCAAAAAAAAGATTAGGGTATCTTAAGCCCGTCTATCTACCTTTATGCGGACGCTGAGAATAAATGTACTCATAATTACCGTTATCCTGATTTGTATCGGGGCGGTTATGATTTATAGTGCCTCTAGTATTTATGCCCAAGAGCAATTTGAGGATGCAATGTTCTTTTTAAAAAGGCACCTGCTCTTTTTGGGTATCGGGGCGATTTTAAGCTTATTGTTTTTATTCATTGACTACAAAAAACTTAAAAAATTCCCCAAGCCTCTATTGATCCTGACTCTTCTCTTGCTTGTTTTGATATTGATACCCGGTTTCAGTAAGGCAATCAGCGGCGCCAGGCGCTGGTTCAGATTCGGCAGTTTAAGTTTCCAGCCATCCGAGATGGCGAACCTTGTTTTAATTATTTATATTGCGGACTTCCTCAGCCGCAAGCAGGACAAGATAGAGAATTTTTTTTCTGGCTATTTACCGGTAGTATTGGTTTTGGGTTTAAGTTGCGGGCTTATTCTCCTGCAGCCTGATTTGGGGACTGCCTTGGCGATTTCTATTGTGGCAGGCCTGATGCTTTATATCGGTGGCGTGCGCATTATTCATTTAGTTTCCACCTTGCTTCTTGCGCTCCCTTTGTTAATGCTGATGATATTCAGCGTTCCCTACCGAAGGCTGCGTATAATGGCTTTTCTAAATCCCTGGCAAGACCCCGGAGGAAGCGGTTTTCAGATTATTCAGTCTCAGATTGCTCTTGGCAGCGGAGGATTTTTTGGCCAGGGTTTAGGCATGAGCCGGCAAAAACTTTTTTTCCTTCCGGCTGCCCATACAGATTTTATTTTTTCTATTATCGGAGAGGAGCTGGGTTTTTTGGGAGTTGCAGTGGTAATAATCTTGTTTGTGCTTCTTTTATTCTGCGGGCTGAAGGCGATCAAGAATTCTCCCGATGCCTTCGGGTACTATCTCGGCTTAGGCCTGATTCTTTCAATTATCTTAAGGGCATTTATAAATATTTCGGTTGTCTGCGGCATACTGCCGACTAGGGGGCTGCCGCTTCCCTTTATCAGCTACGGCGGGAGTTCCTTAATCTTTAATATGGCCAGCATAGCCTTAATTCTTAATATCTCCAGAGGCAGCGAAACGTTGTAAGATTAAAGATTAAAAATAAAAGATTAAAAATAAAAAA
>JAHJCI010000165.1 GCA_018813085.1 Candidatus Omnitrophota bacterium
TAAGACTGAAATTCCGGGAATATGGCAGTAAGCACCGCTAAACCGCAAAATTACCGCAGAAACGTAAAGTTTATCTTAAGGCTGAATCTTTGCGCCCTTGCGGACTTTTTGCGCCTTTGCGCTGTTAATTTTATAGCATCCATAATAATCCCATCCTTAATCGCAACCTCGGTTTGTGCGCAAGAGAATTTATACTTCAGTAAGTTGCGTGAAGAGATGGTTGCCGCACAGATTGAGGCCCGGGGTATTAAGGATAAGCGCGTCTTAGAAGCAATGCGCAGTGTTCCCAGGCATAAATTTGTTCCGCAACCTTATCAGAGATTTGCTTATAGGGATACTCCTTTGCCTATCGCAGAAGGGCAGACCATATCACAGCCCTACATCGTTGCCTTGATGACTGAGTTGCTTGAATTAACCGGCAAGGAAAGGGTTTTGGAAATCGGCACTGGTTCAGGATATCAAGCGGCAATTTTAGCGGAGCTCGCCGCTAGGGTTTATACAATTGAGATTATACCGGCGCTTGCTAAGGGCGCAGAAGAACTACTGAAAACGTTAGGATACAATAATATTTTGGTTAAGTGCGGTGACGGCTATGTTGGCTGGGAGGAGCATGCTCCCTTTGACGCAGTTATTGTTACCTGCGCTCCCGAAGAAATCCCGCAGCCTTTAATCGAACAACTAGCCGATGGCGGCAGGATGGTTTTACCTGTGGGCAGTATTTATCAGGAACTGATTCTTGTTGAGAAGAAAGACAGGGAGATTAAGAAAAGAAGTATTATTCCGGTAAGATTTGTACCGATGCAATAAACAGATATGTTTATTTTTGCTATATTGACCGTTGGCTTCAGCGGATTAATTGCCCAGGTCGTACTTTTAAGGGAATTATTAATAGCTTTTCACGGCAATGAATTGACAGTGGGCATAATCCTGGCTAATTGGGTAATTCTTGAGGCAGCAGGCGCCTTATTATTAGGTAAGGCGGCTGACCGTATCAAAAGAAAGCTGTTCGCCTTCGGTTTGATTAATATAATTTTTATCTTTAGTTTTATATTATCTCTGTACTTGGCAAGGGTATTTAAAGCGATTTTTCATATACCGCCTGGCCTGGGGCTGGGGATTAACCATATATTATGGTTATCATTCTTGATTCTTCTGCCTGTGGGTTTCACCCATGGCGGCTTGTTTAGTGTTTGCGCCAAGATTTATGCTTCTTCTAATAAATGCGACGGAAGTTTGGCAATCGGCCGTGTTTATTTCTGGGAGACTGCCGGAACAATCCTGGCAGGGGTTATCTTTACCTATCTGTTTATACGTTTTTTCGATTCCTTCCAAACCGTTTTTATCGTATTATCTTTAAATTTGATAATGCTATGTTTCCTGTTGTTCTTTGTTGTTAATGCCAGGGGCTTGGCGAAATTTCTTCTGCCTGCATCGATTATTTTATTATTATTTCTTTCGGCTCCTGTTTCCGGTTGGCTGGAAAATTCATCCATAAAATTACAGTGGAAAAATCAACAAATCCTGGATTACGCCAATTCCATATACGGTAATGTGGTGGTGGTCAAGCAACAGGAGCAATATACTTTTTTTCATGACGGGCTTCCGCTAATTACCAGCCCGCACCCTGATATTATATTTATCAGGGAGTTCGCAGGAATCCCTTTGCTATTTCATAACAACCCCCGCAGGGTATTGATAATAAGCGGCGGGGCAGGGGGTATGATTAACGAAATATTAAATAACCCAGGCATAATCAAGGTTGATTATATCGAGCTGGACCCTCTGATTCTTAAGATGGTGAAAAAATATCCCACGCAGTTGACTGAAAGAGAGCTTAATTCAAAGAGGGTAAATGTGCTTAACTCTGACGGAAGGTTTTTTATCAAGAATACTGATTCAAAATACGATCTGATATTTATTGGATTAAGCTTACCCTCTGATTTACAAACCAACCGTTTTTTTACTGAAGAATTTTTTCAAGAGGCGGCAAAGCGCCTGAATCCGGATGGGATTCTAACCTTTACCTTGCCGGGCTCTCTTGTCTATCTAAGCCAGGACTTAAAAGACCTGAACGCCTCGGTCCTTAATTCACTGAAAAATGTTTATCCCTATCAAAGGGTTATCCCGGGAGATTTTAACCTTTTTTTAGCCTCTGATTCCTCGGGCATTATGAAGGTTGATAATCAATTAATCTCCCGCAGGCTTTCAGAGCGGAAGATTCGCACTGATTTATTCCTTGCAGATTACGTTGAATACCGCTTTCATCCCCGCTGGAGAGATTGGTTTGATTCTTCGCTGAAGGACGCGACAAAAAAGCCAAACCGGGATTTCGCCGCATTTGCTTTATTCAAAACCTTAAGCCTTTGGAATTCCCAATTCAGCCCTGGTTGGCGGAAGCTGTTTCTGGGCTTAGAAAAGGTTAATCTTGGTTGGATTTTGGGCTGTTGTGTTGTTTTCTTGTTTATATCTTTGGTTCTTTTTAAGGGGCAACGCAGGCTGCGATTCAGTTTACCCTATTCTATAGTCAGCACCGGTTTTTTCGGAATGCTGCTGAATCTGATTATTATATTTTCGTTTCAGGTAGTATACGGCTATCTCTATTATTCCATTGCCATGTTGATATCGCTGTTCATGGCCGGGGCAGCCTTAGGCAGTTTCTTGATAAGCCGTTATTTAAACAGGATTAGGCAGCCGCTTAGTTTATTAGTTGCCCTGGAGATAGGAATAATTACCTGGATTTTTTTAACCCTTTTTATTCTCTTATCTTATCCTCCCCGCATTATATTTTTTATGCTTTGTGCGGTAACCGGCTTATGGGTAGGAATGGAATTTCCCCTTGCCAATAAAATATATCTGAGAGGGCAGCGTACTATCGGCTGGACAGCGGGTATATTTTATGCCGCTGACCTTTTTGGAGGATGGCTGGCAGCTATTCTTAGCGGAATATTGTTTTTACCGATTCTGGGCGTAGTTGATACCTGCTTAGTTGTTTTTATGTTTAAACTAATCAGCCTTGTATTTTTATTTTCAGCGTTCCCTTCCGGGCCCAGATTAAAAGACTTGAAAAGCCAGCTGGATAAGATATAATATTTCTTCAAGTATGGAGGCAGGAAGATATGAATAAACTTACGGTAAGAGATATAGAGATCAAGGCTAAGGCAGTGTTGATGCGGGCTGATTTTAACGTGCCGCAGGATGAGCAATTGAATATTAGCGATGATACCAGGATTCGCGCGAGCTTGCCGACAATAAAATATATTTTAAAAAACGGAGCAAAAAGGCTTATCTTAATGAGCCATTTGGGCAGGCCCAAGGGTAAGGTTGTTGATAAGTACCGCCTTAATTCGGTAGCCAAAAGATTACAAGAACTTTTAGGCCAGCCGGTTAAGAAGCTGGATGATTGTACCGGCTCAGGCTTGCAGGCAGTCATTGCTGCTTCGAGCGAGAATATAATTCTTCTTGAAAATTTAAGGTTTCATGCGGAAGAAGAAGCTAATGATCCCAAGTTTGCTAAAAATCTGGCCAGCCTTGGCGATATTTTCGTGAATGATGCATTCGGTACTGCGCATAGGGCACATGCTTCAACCGAGGGCATAACGCACTACCTTAAATCAGCCGCAGGATTCCTTCTTGAGAAAGAAATTCAATACCTGGGAGACATCCTCGCCAGCCCGCAGCATCCTTTTATAGTTATTCTCGGAGGGGCAAAGGTTTCCGATAAGATCGGAGTGATCGATAACCTTCTGCCGAAATGTGATTGCCTTTTGATCGGCGGAGCAATGGCGTATACTTTTTTATCAGCCAAAGGCTTTAAAATCGGTAATTCCAAATTGGAGAAGGATAAACTTGATTTAGCCAGGGATATCTTAACAAAAGCAAGGCAGGCCGGGAAGGAGATTGTGCTTCCGGTGGATAATCTTGTTGTTGATAAGATCGGACCCGCAGCGACGGGCGATATTGTAGGAGAGGAAATTCCCGATACTAAGATTGCCGTTGATATCGGTCCTGCAACAATTAAATTATTTCAAAGCAAACTGAAGGGTGCCAAGACAGTGCTCTGGAACGGCCCTATGGGTATTTTTGAGATGGATGCTTTTGCTTCCGGAACTAAGGGAATTGCCCAATCCCTGGCAGTTTCAGGCGCTACTACGTTAATCGGCGGAGGGGATACGGCAGCAGCGGTTGTTAAGTTCGGGCTTGAGGATAAGATGACGCATATTTCAACGGGCGGAGGAGCCTGTCTTGAATTTCTCGAAGGCAAGGTTTTGCCCGGGATAGCGGCATTGACTGATAAATAAGCACAATTAGGAACTGGTGTTTCTCTGGGGGACGTTCCCTAGAGGGACACCCCATATCAAAGCATAGTATTTAATTTATTGATTGGCAGTGAGTTATAAGGCAACAGGGTGTCGCCTGGGGGAACGTCCCCAGAGGCGGGAGAATAATTATGAGACGATTAATTATTGCCGGTAACTGGAAGATGTATAAGAATATTTCAGAGTCCTTGGAATTAACCAATGGCCTGAAGAGGGAATTATACGATATCGAAAATATCGATATCGTACTTTGCCCGGTCTTTACCTCTTTAGCCTCTGTTTCGGAAGTGCTTACGGATTCAAATATTCAATTAGGCGCTCAGGATGTTTATTGGCAGAAGGAGGGGGCTTTTACCGGAGAAATTTCAGCGTCCATGTTAAAGGATGCCGGGTGCCTGTTTGTTATTATCGGCCACTCCGAAAGAAGGCAGTATTTTTCAGAAAGCAACCAGTCGGTGAATCAAAAATTAAAAGCAGTGCTGGAATCAGGAATGGCTCCTATTGTTTGCGTAGGCGAAACTCTTAAGCAGCGAGAGGCAAATAAGACTCTTGATATCATCAAGGAGCAGTTACAAGAGGGCCTTGAGGGTATTTCTGCCGAAGATGCCGGACGCCTTATAATCGCCTATGAGCCTGTATGGGCGATAGGAACAGGCAAGAACGCTACTGCTACGCAGGCAGAGGAAGTCCATGCATATATTCGCAGCCTTTTAGAAAAAATATATACCAAGGATATTGCCGCAAGCATCCGTATTCAATACGGAGGCAGCGTCAAGCCGGGCAATATAGAGGAATTGATGCAACAGCCTGATATAGACGGAGCTTTGGTCGGAGGAGCAAGCCTGAATGTAGATTCATTTAGTGAAATCATCAAAATCTCTCAAAGGGTGAGGAAATAATGTATATTTTTCTATTAGTAGTGCATACTATAATTGCTTTTTTATTGATTGCGATAGTTCTTATTCAACGGGGCCGCGGCGGCGGTTTGGTTGAGTCATTTTCCGGAGTAGAATCAATGTTTGGGACTAAAACCAGCGCGTTTTTAACCCGCACAACCGCTGTGCTAGCTACGCTTTTTTTAATTACTTCGATTTCCTTAGCGGTTCTTGCTGCGCGTCAAGGCCGTTCTTTAATCCGAGAAGAAGCCATTTCTTCCAGAGAAGAGCAACAAACAGCGGATACACAAGCGCTTAGCCCTGGTTCTCCTGAAGAGCAAAAGGAGGCGGCTGAAAAAGAAAAGTTACCAGATTGATTTTATGTTAAGGCAAAGATTAATAGAAAAACTATCCCGAAGATTCGGGATAGTTTTTTTTATGCCCCTGGGGCTCATAATACTGTCTTGCGGTTTTCTTTATCCGGCAAAAGACGCTTGCGCCTTTGAATCAGGAGATGCATTAGTAGTTGGTTCGATTTCCGACGCACGGGTGCTTGTGCCGATATTAGCTTCTGATTCCGGCTCAGGAGAGATCGTGAGCATGCTCTTTAATGGGTTGGTTAAATACGATAAGGACCTCAGCCTTACGGGAGATTTGGCAGAAACTTGGGAAGTTCAGGATGATTGCCGGGTGATTATCTTTCATCTCAGGCATAATGTTCGCTGGCATGACGGTGAACCCTTTACAGCCGCTGATGTCGAGTTTACTTATAATAAGCTGATTGACCCGGGAGTGCGCACTCCTTACAGCGGGGATTTTGAACGGGTTAAATCATTCAAGGTTATAGATGATTACACAATTAAGGTTACTTATAAAGAGCCGTTTGCTCCCGGGATTTCTTCCTGGGGGATGCCGATAATGCCAAGGCACCTATTAGAAAACGAGGATTTGAATAATACGGAATTCAACCTTCATCCGGTAGGAACCGGACCGTATAAATTTAAGTCCTGGAGAAGGCAGGAAAAAATAGAGCTGATTGCTAACCCGGATTATTTTGAACACAAACCATATATCGAGCGCTATATTTTTAGGGTGATTCCTGACCAGGCAACTTTATTCCTGGAACTGCAGGCTCAGGGGCTGGATTATACCTGGCTTTCGCCCCTGCAATATCAACGCCAGACGAACAGCGATTTTTTTAAAAAGCATTTTCGTAAGTTCAGCGTTACAGGCCGTTCCTATATCTACCTGGGTTATAATTTAAATAACAGCAAATTCAAAGATAAGAGGGTACGCAGAGCGCTAAATTATGCCGTGGATAAGAATGAGATTATTGATATAGCGCTTCTGGGAATAGGCCAGGTTTGTACCGGCCCGTTTCTTCCGGAATCCTGGGCTTTTAACTCCGAGGTTAAAGCAGTACCCTTTGATCCCCGGGCAGCAAGAGAGCTTTTAGCTGCAGCAGGCTGGGTGGACACGAACCAGGACGGATGGCTGGATAAAAACGGAGAGGATTTTGAATTCACTATAATTACCAATCTGGGTAATGAAGAAAGGAGAAAGACGGCTGAGATTATTCAAAGGCGTTTGGCTGGCATAGGCATAAGAGTAGAGATAAGGATCCTGGAATGGACGGTATTTCTTTCGGAATTTATTGATAAAAGAAACTTTGATGTCATTCTGCTTGGCTGGGGCCTTGGGCTGGACCCGGATAATTATGATATCTGGCATTCGTCTAAAACGCGCGAGGGGGAATTTAATTTCATCGGTTATAGCAATGAAGAGGTTGACCGCCTTCTTGAGAAGGCAAGAAGAACTTGCCAGCAGGCAGAAAGAGAGGTTTATTATAAACGTATACACGAGATTATTTACGAAGAGCAGCCGTACATGTTTTTATATATTTCCAATAGCTTGGCAATTGTTCATTCCAGATTCAGGAATGTCAGTCTTGAGCCTGTAGGGATTCGTTATAACCTTATTGATTGGTGGGTACCGAAGGAAGAACAAAGATACCAGATAAAATATTAAATATTAAAAATAAAAAA
>JAHJCI010000166.1 GCA_018813085.1 Candidatus Omnitrophota bacterium
TGGAATAAATAAAGCCCGCTGGCAGGTGCGGTCGGAGCAGAGAATTTACGGTTTTTCAAAGCAAGTAGTTTTTTAATATTTTCCGGAGGCTGTTTTTTTATGCCGGTTTCAATTAACGCGCCTGCGATATTCCTGACCATTTTATAAAGAAAACCGTCTGCCTGAATATCGATATAGATAAAACCCGGACCTTTGTCTATAGGCATGCTCTTAGGGATAACCCTCAAGGCCGGGATAAAAGAATTTAATTTTAAGATTCTCAATTTCGTAATGGTCCTTATGCTGTCGCGAGGTTTCTTCTCAGCTGCCTGAAAACAGCGAAAATCATGCCGGCCAAGTAGATATCTTGCAGCCCTGCGCATTAACTTGATTTCTAATGGATAATGATAAAAACATGAGAAATTACGCCAGAGCGCTGAAGGGTATTCGCGGTTTAAGATAATATACCTGTAGAGCTTGCTCTTTGCATCAAATCTAGCGTGAAAAGAAGGCCTTGCTTCTTCGGCCCGCTTAATTATAATATCCGACGGCAGTAATGCATTTAATGCCCTCCTGATATTTTCAGCAGCAAGCTTTGAATTTGTTTTAAAGTTAGCAACCTGGCCCAATGCATGGACGCCGGCATCGGTCCTGCCCGAAGAAACCAGGGCTACCCTCTCTTTTAAAATCCTCTTCAGCGTATTCTCGATTATTCCCTGAATCGTGCGGTTGGTATTCTTCTGGCGCTGCCAGCCGTTGTAACCGGTTCCTTTATATTCTATTATTAATTTTATGTTTCGCATTCAAGCATTTTAACATGCGCAACTTAATATTCAAACATTTTTATTTAAGATATATATTTTTGTGATATAATTATCAGGTGATTTGGTAATAACTTCATAAATCAGGAGGAGCAAAAATGCAAAGCGAAAACACAATAGAAGTATTGATTGGCAACATAGAAAAAGTAATAACAGGTAAAAGAGAGGTTATAAAATTACTCTTGGCAGGACTCTTAAGCAGGGGCCATATCCTAATCGAAGACGTCCCGGGCCTTGGTAAAACCATGCTAGTAAGAGCCCTGGCAAAATCTATTAATGCTGATTTTAAGCGTGTTCAGTTTACTCCTGACCTTCTGCCCTCGGATATCACCGGAGTCAGTATTTATAACCAGGGGACTTCTAAATTCGAATTCAAACAAGGCCCGATTTTTGCCAACATAATCCTGGCTGATGAAATTAACCGCACTACTCCCCGAACGCAATCAGGCCTCTTGGAATGTATGCAAGAGTACTCCATAACCGTTGACGGAATTACCCATAAGCTTCCTGACCCGTTTTTTGTTATTGCCACCCAGAACCCTATTGAATTTTATGGAACCTATCCGCTTCCGGAAGCACAACTCGACAGGTTCCTAATGCGCTTTAATATGGGCTATGTACTTGAAAATGAGGAAATCAATATACTGGAAAATCGTTTAACTAAAGACCCGATAGATACGCTTAAATCAGTGCTCCCTATCTCGGATATTTTAAGCGTGATGAATAAGGTAGATAATATTCATATAAACAAAGACCTCCTAACATATATCGTAAGGATAATTAATGCAACGCGTCAACATCCTGATATAAAACTTGGAGCCAGCCCCCGCGGCTCTCTGTCGATAATGCGCCTTAGCAAGGCCTATGCTTTACTCAATAGCCGCGATTATGTCGTGCCTTCGGATATAAAGGATATCACCATCCCGTCTCTAAACCATCGAATCATATTATATCCTGCATCCCTGGTAAAAGGTATTAAACCGCAAGAAGTTATCCAGGACATATTAAACAAGGTACCCGTACCGGTATAAAATGCCTACCGAGAGAGCAAAACTGCTTTTCTTTATGCTTGGGTTATCCTTAATTATTGCCTGGGTAACCCAATTTGAGCTGATTTATCTAATCAGCGGTATACTAGGGAGCATTCTGTTTATATCATTTATAATCTTCCATCTCTCTCTCTTAAATATCAACTGCTGGCGGCAATTACCCAAGGCGGTATATGAAGATGAAATAATAAAAGTCAAGGTAGCTTTAAGGAATCGGGGCTTTTTTCCTAATTTCTTTGTATATTTACTCGATAACTTTCCTGCGGAAGAAAAGCAAAACCATGAAAAAAGGATTTTATTCCCCCACCTGCCTCGCAAAAGGCTTATTAACTGGGAATATGAGGCGCTCTGCTATAAACGCGGCGTCTATTGGATAGGGCCTTTTACCCTTATAAGCTCAGATCCCTTAGGCCTTTTTAAAAAACTTAAAATTTTAAATATTGCATCAAAATTAACAGTATATCCGAAAATATTCAAGATTAATTACCTGCCTACCTTTATAAAGGGTATGATCACTCCACGATACGGCGCTCAGACCGTAAGAAAAAGCGGCGATTATGAAGAATTTTACGGTATTCGTGAATACCGCCAGGAAGACGGCTTAAGAAAAATTCACTGGCCCCTTAGCGCAAAACATAACCAGCTTATGGTAAGGCATTTCGAGCAAAGCAGCAGCAAACAGGTAACCATTGCCCTGGATTTAAACAAAGAAAGTAACTTAGGAGAAGGAAAACAAACAACCCTGGAATACTCTATCAAGATTGCGGCATCTTTAAGTCAATATTTCCTGGACAGAGGAGCTACAGTCCAGATAATGGCATGGTCTGAGAAGCCGGTAATGACAACATCAGAGAGGCACGCATCGCATTTTTTTACTATCCTTGAAGTCCTGGCCCAGGTCCAAGCAGACGGATACTATCCGCTGGATAAAGCATTACTGGAACTTAACCCCCTTATACCACCCAACTCCACACTAATAGTCTTAGCGCTGGATAAAGACCACTTAATGCTTAAATCAATCGAGCGCTTTATATACGCTAAAAATGCTTCAGTGGTTTACATGCTAATGGACTCTGCTTCTTTTGATAAAAATGCTGCCCCCTGCGCTATGTATTTCCCGCAGGTAAGAAGACAGGATATAAAAGTATACTATATAAAACGTGAAGATAATCTTGAGGCAAAGTTTAGTTCTGGCTGAAATTGAGTACGCCTGGGAGAAGCTCTGTAAATCATTTTTCATAAAAACTTTCGGCAATGCTCGTAAAAAATAAGTAACTTATGGTTTTTCTTTATCTCTTAACATTTTTAATAACAGCCTTATCAATATTTTCTCTAAGCAATGATTTCCCATCTCTACGTGCGCTTGTTTTCTTCGTGCTTATCGGGTTATCGCTAAGCTGGTGGCAGCAAAAAAATAATAAAAAAATACCCCACCTGCAGACTGCCGCTCACCTGGTCCTGATATTCATTACGATTAAAGCTCTTATACCATTTTTTATTGATAAGCCATTTGATATCTTATCAGGATTGATAAAAACCTGGGTTTATTTTTTAATCCTCGCTTCTTTCATCCTTTATACCAAGAGAAATTTTTATCTCCTGCAGTTCTTTTCGCTTGGGCTTGTAGTCTTCTCTTGTTTTTCCAAAACCAGCCAGGCAATTATTTCTTTAGGCTATATAATGTCCTTTTTTATTCTCTGGATATTAACCTTAAGAAGCATGAGCCTACTACAGGACGTAAAGAACATAAAAGACGTAGTTCAAACCAAAAGATGGATGCAGAGGGAATTAATAATCTGTATAACTTTTATATTCCTCATGATTATTCTAGCCATACCGGTATATCTGTCTATCCCCCGGCTCAATTTGCCCGTCCCTCTCCTGTTCCGCTTAGTTAAGCAAAAGTATGCCTTAACCTATATCGACTTCCCCAAGGACACTCTTGTATCGTTTCTCAGCCCCAGCCAGGAACAAGCAACTGAAAAGAAAAAGGGGCCCGAAGGCACTAAACTAGACCCTTCTGCGCTTGAAGGCTTGATTAATCTAAGCCAGGAAGTCATTAAGCCTGTATTCTGGCACGGCCCGGCCAAAAGCCCTGAAGGATATAAAACAATAATCACACAACTTAATGAAGAAATTGAAGAGCTGAACAAAGAAATAGAAAAGGCCAATTCAACACTTTCTGAAATCAGCGAAAATGAAAACCTGCCGCAGCTTTCAGTGTTAATGGAGGAACGGGAAAGGCTTCTTAATAGAAAACAGGGTCTATCGAAAACTAAGAATGAGCTCCAGGAAGAGCGTAATGCCTTAAAAAAAGAGTTTCTAGAGCAGGCCAAAATACAAAACCTTGGTTCTTTAAACCAACTCACAGAAAAAACTCAATTAAAACATCTGGAACAACAATTAGAGTCTGTACAAAAAGAAATACAGGGTGTAATAAATAAACTACGCATGATAGAAGAAAACCTGCAACGAGCGGAAACCGGAATCGAAGAAGTCAGAGAAAACGTCAACAAACAAGCAAAAAAAAATAATATACATCGACAAGTCATGGAATTGTGGGCAAAAAAAGAGGCCCTGGAAGAAACAATGCAGTCGGCTAAAGAGGCTCAGGAAAACTTAGAGGCAGAGTATAAACTATATCAACAACTTGTCAAAGAGGGCAATGTGCCTGCCGAGACAGAATCAACATCAGGGCAATACGAAGAAAATATAAAAGAAATACAAAAACGTATGGAAGAAAACAACAAACAAATAGCGAAAATAGAAGAACAGCTTTCTGTAATCGGAGAACAAATACAAAATCCGCAATTGGAGACATTAATTAATAAAATAAACCAGGTAAGCCA
>JAHJCI010000167.1 GCA_018813085.1 Candidatus Omnitrophota bacterium
TCCATACCCACAGTTCCAAGGCGGGTATTCTGGGCCGTTGGGCAGCAAGTTTTGCCGGGGTAAAGACTATTATCCATACTGTCCACGGCTGGAGTTTTAATGAGTATCAGAACCCTTTATTGCGCAGGATTATTATATGGCTGGAAAGACTTACTGCCTTAGTAACTGATAAACTTATTGTTGTTTCTCATCATGATTGGCAAAAAGGCGTGGATAATCATATTGGCAATAAAGATAAATACAGGCTAATTCGCTATGGGATAAATTATGAAGAATTTAGCAAGAAGGATGTCGGCATAAGAGAAGAATTAGGGATAGATACGCATGATCCGTTAATCGGTATGGTTTCTTGCTTTAAACCCCAGAAGTCTCCTCAAGATTTTATCAGTCTCGCCTTTCTGGTAAATAAAGCCATACCCCAGGCAAAATTCCTTTTGGTTGGCGATGGAGTCTTGCGCAACAAGATAAAGAGGCTAATCTCTAAATTTAATTTAGAACAACAGGTTATTTTGACCGGGTGGAGATATGATATCCCCCGAGTATTATCAGCGATTGATATATTTGTGCTTACTTCATTATGGGAAGGCCTGCCTATATCTATCTTAGAGGCAATGGCAGCATCGCGGCCGGTTGTAGCTACCAATACAGGAGGAGTTTCTGAGGTAATCCTTGAAGGCAGCAACGGCTTCTTGGTTCCCGCGCGCGATATTAAAAGGCTGGCTGAGAAGTTAATTCACCTGTTAAAGAACGAAAGCCTTAGAAGACAAATCGGCCATAATGCAAGAGATTCCTTGGCCTCTAATTTTACGGTTGAGAATATGTTGAAAGATACAGAAAGCATGTATTGTGGTTTAATCAAACGAAAAGGAACGGGCAAGAATGTTAATTAATTATCTGCTCATAGTTTTAACCGGATTATTGTTTGGCAAGCTTTTTATCTCTTTATCTAAGAAATTCGCTCTGAGGTACAATATATTAATTTCTCAAGGAACCCCCTTGGTCGGGGGTTTTGGAATGGGGCTGTCTTTTGTTCTCGTTTCGTTATTTGGTTTTTTCCTTTACGGGGGACTATCCAGAGAAATCGTCGGTATTATTATTGCTTCTTCGATAATGTTAATTCTCGGGATAATTGATGATTGGCGGGAGTTATCCATTAGCGCCAAATTTTTCATCCAGATAATTGCAACTTTCCTGTTGATTATTTTTGGCATAAAAACCCAAATTGCCTATATCGGCAATTTATTAAATGTAGTTATAACCTTTATTTGGGTTCTGGCAATAACCAACGCGTTTAATCATCTAGATGTGATTGATGGCGTAGCTGCCGGTTGCGCGATGATTATCAGTTGCGCATTTTTTACGGTCGCTCTTTTAAATGGCGATATTAAGATTGCTATTTTATGTTTAGCCCTGGCTGTCGCTAGTTTAAGTTGCCTTATTCATAATTTCCCGCCGGCAAAGATTTATATGGGCAATTCCGGAAGTCATTTCGTAGGGTTCACTTTAGCGGCTATTGCTCTTAGCATAAGCTATGCTCCCTTGGAAAGAAAGATTGCCTTACTTTCTCCCTTGCTGATATTGGGATTACCTATATTTGATACCGCATTTCTTATCCTAATGAGGCTAATAAAATCAAGATCAATCTTTAAGAAGAGCAATGACCACCTGGTCTTAAGGCTGTTACGCCGGGGGTATTCTAAAAAGAAAGCCCTGTTATTTATGATTGTTTTAAGTCTATTTTTTTCTCTTTCTGGAGTAATACTAAGTCAGGCCTCTAGTACTACAGGAGCAATTATTATTGTTTTGGCAGGTGTAGTGAGTTTGCTGGTAACTGAGAGAATAGGCAGGGTTCCTGTTAATGACTAGAAAAAGAATTTTTATCTTGGGCGCAGGTTTAGCTGGCTTAAGTGCAGCTTGGCATTTACAAAGACAAGGCATAGAGTGTCGGGTATTAGAAAAAGAGGCAGAAGTAGGGGGGTTATGCCGCTCGCGTAAGTTAGGCGATTTTACATTCGATTATTCCGGTCATTTATTGCATTTTAAGCACAAATATACACTGCGTTTAGTTAAGGATTTGCTGAATAGCAACTTTGTCCGGCATAAGAGATCTGCTTGGGTCTATTCTTTTAACAGGTTCAGCCGCTATCCCTTTCAGGCTAATCTCTATGGTTTACCGAAATCAATTGTTAAAGACTGTCTTCTGGAATTTGTTAGGGTTCACCGCAATGGTTCAAAGGTTGAAAATAATTGTTCATTCCGGGAATGGATATATAAAACCTTTGGGAAAGGCATAGCTAATTATTTTATGATTCCTTATAATGCCAAATTCTGGACTGTGCCGTTAGAGAATTTAACCTGTGAATGGATTGATGGTTTTATCCCCATTCCCACCCTGGATCAAATAGTCAAAGGTACTATAAAAGCCAGCAGGCAGAACTTAGGCTATAATGCCTTTTTCTGGTATCCAAGACAGGGAGGGATAAGCGAGGTTGTAGAAGCCTTCTCAGCTTCGGTTAAAAATATATTTAAACAATGCAGAATAACTAAAATTGACCTTGAGAGAAAAGAGATAGGTTTAAATGGAGGGCAGAAAGAAAAATTTGATTTTTTGATTTCTACTATCCCCCTGCCGGAGATGACCCATCTTCTTGCCGGTATTCCTAAGGATATCAGCGCCCGTTTTAAAAATCTAAGCTGGAATTCTATTTTTAATCTAAATCTTGGAATAGAAAGGAAGCTTACTGATTCTTGGCACTGGATATATTTTCCTGAAAGA
>JAHJCI010000168.1 GCA_018813085.1 Candidatus Omnitrophota bacterium
ATCTACCCGGAATGAATGCTGCTATACGCAGTGTAGTTCGCTATGCTCTGTATAATAAGCTAGATGTTAGCGGAATTATCCGCGGCTATTCAGGGCTTATTAATAAAGAATTACAAGAACTCAGTCACCGCTCGGTTTCTAATATTATTAACCGCGGAGGAACAATTCTCAAAACAGCGCGCTGTAATGAGTTTTTTACCGAAGAGGGCCAGCGAAAAGCGGTTGAGGTAATTAAGGGAGCTAAGATTGATGCCTTGGTTCTAATCGGAGGCAACGGTACTTACCAGGGGGCAATAGCATTAGAGAAAAAATGGAATATATTCTGTGTAGGCATTCCTGGTACGATAGATAATGACATTAACGGCACAGATTCGACAATCGGAGCGGATACTGCGGTTAATACAGCCCTGGATGCCATTGATAAAATCCGCGATACAGCTACCAGTATGGAAAGGATATTTGTGGTTGAGGTAATGGGGCGGGACAGCGGTTTTATTGCTTTGCAGGTAGCTTTAGCAGGAGGGGCTGAAGAGGCACTTGTGCCGGAAGCGGGATTTGACCTGGAAGGCATGTGCCGGAATATTGTCGAAGGAAACAAGCGCGGTAAGATTAGTTGGATAGTTATTGTTGCTGAAGGCCGAGCTAAGGCAGCAGAGATTGCCCGCCAAATTAACCAAAAGACTTCTTTGGAAACCAGGATTGCGGTATTGGGGCATATTCAAAGAGGCGGGGTACCGACGGCCAGGGATAGGATCCTTGCTACGCGCCTGGGAACGGCTGCGGTAGATATTCTGCTGCAAGGCCAGCGTTCAAAGGCAGTGGGGGTAATATCCGACCAGGTCAAGACAGTGGATTTAGAGTTTGCTATCAGTAAAAAGGAATTATCAGTGGATAATTTTCATCGTTTAATTCATATTTTAACTTAAGTGAAGCCGAGATTTACAGAGCGTGAGCGAATGTAAATCTCTGGCTGAATTTATCCCGCAGCCTGCGCATGCAATTTTAGGCGCGAAGCGCCAGAAATTGCAAAGCGTTTAGGCAAGGGTTCAATTCCGACAAACAACTTACGTCGCCATTCGGACTCCATAAGTTGTGTCGTCATTGAAGGAGGGAGGTTGTATTAGATGGGACGCAGACCAGTTGATATATTAAAATTAGCCGAGGAAATGATTCTTAGCGAAAACCCTGATATTAAACAGCAGCTTAGCAGGAAGATTATGGATATCGCTTACAAAAAAGGGGCATATCCCTCATCTATAAATGCCCTTTATTTTGCCCGCGGCAGGGAGGAATTTGCTCCTAATTTTACGGTTCCGGCAATAAATTTGAGGACCTTGACATTGGATTTAGCCAGAGCAATTTTCAGGGTAGCCAAGAAAAATAATGCAGGTGCGTTTATTTTTGAAATTGCCCGTTCGGAAATGGGCTATACTAATCAGTTGCCGGCGGAATATAGCGCTTGCGTTATAGCCGCGGCCGTAAAAGAAGAGTATCAGGGCCCGGTGTTTATACAGGGCGACCATTTTCAGCTAAATGCTAAAAAATTCCGCGACAATCCTGAAGAAGAAATAGAAGGTTTAAAAATATTTATCAGGCGCGCAGTAGATGCGGGATTCTATAATATAGATATAGATTCTTCAACGCTGGTTGATTTATCAAAGAAGAAGATAGAAAAACAGCAGTTTTCTAATTATGATACCTGCGCAAAGCTGACCCAGTTTATACGCAAGATTCAGCCTCGGGGCGTAGATGTTTCCGTGGGTGGTGAGATCGGGGAGGTCGGAGGCAAGAACTCTACCCCGGAAGAATTAAGGGCATTTATGTCCGGATTTAAGAAGCGCCTGCGTAAAGGCAAGCAGGGAATCAGCAAGATTAGCGTACAGACCGGGACTTCACACGGTGGCGTAGTGCTTCCCGACGGTTCAATTGCCAAGGTATCGATTGACTTTGATACCTTACGGGATTTATCGCGCATTGCCCGTAATGAATTCGGGATGGCAGGATGCGTTCAGCATGGCGCTTCTACTTTGCCTTCCGAGGCATTCCATAAATTTGTTGAAGTAGAGGCAACCGAGGTACATCTTGCTACTGAATTCCAGAATATGGTTTATGAAAGCCCGCATTTTCCGCAGGAGTTAAAGGGGCGTATTTATGAATGGATAAAACAGAATTTGGCCTCTGAGCATAAAGAAGGGCAGACCGAGGAGCAGTTTATCTATACAACAAGGAAGAAGGCCCTGGGGCCGTTCAAGAAAGAGATTATGAGTATTCCTCAGGACCTAAGGAATACGATAGTTGCTGCGATTGAGGACAAGTTTGATTTTCTCTTTAAACAGTTAAATGTCGTCAATACTAAGGAATTAACCGATAAATATATTCCCTTAAAAAGGGTAATTAAACGTACCCATCATCAAAAGCAGGAAGCAGGCCAAGGGGAGCAGTTTGAGGGAGCGGACTGAAAATAAGACAAGAGTTACTATCCGTTACTAAAGAAAAGTGGTAGTACAGTTTGTTACTAATAGTTACTATCAGTTACAAAAATGTTTACCTGACGCCTGATAGGTAACCGTTGGTAACTAATGGATTATTAAAATCTCTGTTAGTAACTAATAGTAACTGACGGTAACCGAAAAAGGTACTTTAAGAAATGGAGTGACCATATGCGTTCGGATAAAGCAAAAAAGGGATTAGAAAGAATGCCTAACCGGGCTTTACTTTACGGAACCGGTCTTTCCGCTTCCCATCTGGATAGGCCGTTTATCGGTATAGCTTCTTCATTCTCTGATTTGATTCCCGGGCATATCGGAATGCGTGATTTGGAAAGGTATATTGAGAGAGGAATAGAAAATGCCGGGGGTACACCGTTTGTTTTCGGCGTTCCGGGGATTTGCGACGGTATTGCCATGGGCCATTCCGGGATGAAGTATTCATTGCCCTCAAGGGAATTAATCGCGGATATAATCGAGTCCATGGTTTCGGCTAATGCCCTGGACGGTTTAATACTGCTTACTAATTGCGATAAAATAACTCCGGGCATGATAATGGGCGCTTTAAGGTTAAACTTACCCTCTATTGTTGTGACCGCAGGACCGATGATGGCCGGGCATTTTGGCAGGAAAAGGCTTTCGCTGGTCAGGGATACATTCGAGGCAGTCGGGCGGTTTAGAAAAGGGGAGATTAGTGAAAAAGAACGGGCGGCGCTGGAAATTGAAGCTTGTCCTTCCTGCGGCTCCTGCCAGGGCATGTATACCGCAAACACAATGAGCTGCCTTACCGAGGCTATGGGGTTGTCCCTTCCTTTTTGCGCGACTACTCCGGCTGTATTAAACAGAAAAAAAAGGATTGCTTATGAAAGCGGCCAGAGGATTGTGGGGTTGGTTAAAAAAAATATAACAGCCCGCGACATAGTTAATAAAAAATCACTTTTTAATGCTATCCGGGTAGATATGGCCTTAGGAGGTTCGACGAATACGGTTTTGCATCTTTTGGCTTTAGCTTCCGAGGCAAAGATAAAGTTAAGCCTTAAGGAGTTTGACAATATAAGCAGGCATACTCCTCATATAGTTAATCTTCGCCCGGCAGGGGAATATTTTATGGAGGATTTGGATATTGCCGGAGGAATTCCTGCGGTTTTAAAAAGGCTCTTGCCTAAATTAGAGAATAATATAACGGTCTCAGGCATCAGGATTAAAGAGATAGCAAGAAAAGCCGCTATCCATGATGAGGATGTTATCAGGCCGAGAAACAAGGCTTATCATAAAGAAGGGGGCATAGCTATTCTTTACGGTAATTTGGCTCCTCAGGGATGCGTGGTAAAACAATCCGCAGTCCAGGCAGAGATGTTAAGGTTCATCGGAAAAGCCCGAGTATTTGATTCCGAAGAGGGAGCTATGAAAGCAATTATGGGCAGGAGGATTAAGCAGGGCGAGGTTGTTGTAATCAGGTACGAGGGTCCGGCAGGCGGCCCGGGGATGAGGGAGATGTTATCTCCTACATCTGCTATTGTGGGTATTGGGTTACATAAGCATGTTGCCCTGATTACCGATGGCAGGTTTTCAGGAGGTACCCGGGGCCCGTGTATAGGGCATATTTCACCCGAAGCTCAGGCAGGCGGACCGATTGCAATTGTTAAAAATGGTGATAAAATTGTTATAGATATAACAAGGCGGAAATTGGAACTTCTCCTGCCGGCTGAAGAATACAGGATGCGGCTGAAGAAGTTCAGGGCGCCGAAGCATAAAATAGCCTCAGGGTATCTTGCCCGCTATTGTAGGTTGGTTAATTCCGCTGATCAAGGAGCAGTGTTTAAGTAAGATTA
>JAHJCI010000169.1 GCA_018813085.1 Candidatus Omnitrophota bacterium
AATCAAAATGGGCGAGGAGGCGAGTATTATTTTAGACGCTACTGTGTTTTATCCGGAGTCAGGAGGGCAAGTAGCAGATAGCGGAGAAATTAAAAAAGGGAAAAATATTTTTGAGGTTATTGGTGTAAAGCGCGTAAACGGAGCGATACTGCATACGGGTAAGTTAAAATCCGGAACGATGAAGAAAGGTGATTCTGTAAAAGCTGTTATTGATTATTCCCGCCGGCTTGATATTGCCCGTAATCATACAGGGACACATATCTTGCAGGCTGTATTAAGAAAAGTATTAGGAAAGCACGTTAAGCAAAAAGGCTCATTGGTAGCGCCTGAGTATTTACGTTTTGATTTTACTCACTTTAAGGCGCTTGGCCGCGATGAATTATCAAGGATAGAAGAGCTGGTTAATAATCATATACTCGCTAACGACAAAGCAGATATAAAAACAATGTCCATCAAGCAGGCAAAAAAATCAGGAGCCCTGGCGTTCTTTGAAGATAAATATCAGGATAAAGTGAAAGTAATGTCTATAGGCGATTATTCCAGGGAGCTCTGCGGTGGTACGCACTTAGAATCGACAGGCCAGATTGGTTTGTTCAAAATCCTCTCCGAGAGCTCTATTGCCTCGGGAGTACGCCGTATTGAGGCGGTTACAGGCAGATTTGCATACAAGAAGATAAGTGAGCAGCATGAGTTGCTGAACAATATTTCCCAGCAGCTTAAAGTGCCTCAGCCGGAAGTTTTTAAAAAAATAGAGAAATTGATAAAAGAATTAAAAGACTCACAAAAGAAGAAAGGCGCTATCAGCCAGGAGGAATTCAATATAAAAGAAATATTATCGGCTGCAGAGGATATTTCCGGGATTAAATTAATAACTAAATTTATTCCCGATGTCGAAGAAGGCATCATAAGAAGCTTAGTCGACTTGGCAAAGAAGAATCAGTCCGCGGGTATTAGCTTGATTGCGACAGGAAGGGATAATAAAGCAATATTGGTGATGGGCGTTACAGAGGATTTATCAGGCAGGGATTTTAACGCCGGTGATTTAATAAAGGAAGTAGCTAAGGCAATGAACGGTAGCGGTGGAGGCAGGCAAGATTTTGCCAGGGCCGCAGGGGATATTGATAAGATTGAAGCGGGTTTTAGCAAGCTTAAAGAAATTATTAAAAATTCATTAGGTAAGAGTTAGGAATTATCTAGGGTAGGTACCCAAGCGGCCAAAGGGGACAGACTGTAAATCTGTTGCACTACGTGCTTCAGAGGTTCGAATCCTCTCCTGCCCATTCTACTTCGCCAAGATGCTTTCGCTCTTGGCTTCGTAGGAATGGACTATGTATATTATTTACATTCTTTTGAGTAAAATAGATACTCGAAGGTATTACATAGGTATTACTCAGAATTTGAGGAAGCGCCTGAAGGAACATAATGCTTCGCAATCAGGATATAGTAAGAGATATGCTCCTTGGGAAGTTGAGACATATACCGTTTTTAGGAACAAGGCATTAGCTGAGGCATTTGAAGATTATTTGAAATCGGGTTCAGGAAACGCATTTTTGAAAAAGAGATTAATTTAAGAAGCAGAATGGCAGCGATAAAGGTTCTTCGAAGCCAAAGGCGTAAGCGCTCTGGCGAAGAAGACCTCTCCTGCCCAATAAAATATTAAAGATAAAAGATTAAAAATAAAAAATACGCGGGTATAGCACGGTGGTAGTGCAGTAGCCTTCTCCCGCCCTTAGTTAGGAATTATGCGGGTATAGCACAGTGGTAGTGCAGTAGCCTTCCAAGCTACCTACACGGGTTCGAATCCCGTTGCCCGCTTAAATAAGGACATGACTTACGAAACACCTGCCTGTCGGTAGGTAGGATGTGTTCGTAAGTCATTAGTCCGAATTTATCCTTGACATCTAAGATGTCAAGGGCCTAATTCATCTCATTAGATATGCCAGAAAAAGATTTTTTAGAGCCGGTTTTTATTGATGCCTTTGATCTTGATGATGCCTGGTTTCAGGCGTTGAGCGCAATTCTCGATAAAGGCCACGTTTATACCATAACTAAAGGCAGCTATGAAGGACAGAAGCGCCTGGAGTTTGATTTTGTAACTGTAAGGGTAAAAAAGCCTTCACATCAGATTATCCCTATTATCCCAGAGGGGATGAGTATTCCTTCTCCTACGGATATGGAATACATCAACGGTTATTTAGGGTATCTTCTTACGGGCGCAAAAACCGAAACCGAAGACTATACTTACGGGGAGAGGCTTGTTGAGCCGAAGGTAAGAGTAAAGCAGAATGTCAACGGCGAGGAAATGATAAAAGAGATGCCTTTGCAGGTAAATCAAGTGGAAGAAGTGATTAAGCTTTATAAAACCCAGGGCTTCGGAACAAACCAGGCAATTATGGAAATCGGCATGCCCTCTGATATTATATTGAATGACCCCCCTTGCTTAAGGTTGATAGATACCCGGGTGCGTTACGGTAAGCTGCATTTTGTTCTTTACTTCCGTTCCTGGGATTTATGGGGTGGATTTCCCTCAAACTTGGGCGGCCTTCAACTGGTTAAGCAATATATGGCAGATGAAATCGGGGTAGAAGACGGTGAAATCGTTGCCGTAAGCAAAGGTTTACATCTGTATGAGTATAGCTGGGAAGTAGCAAAGATTAGGACAGGAAAGGCGAACCTTAGTTTAAAATAATAGCTATTTATTGCACAGATAATCGCAGATGAAAAGAAACAGATAACCACAGATAATCTGTGTGACAACCAGCAAAGTATTATTTAATTACCAAGATAAAAAATGAATATTTCCGTATTAGGCGATGGTGGTTGGGGCACAACTTTAGCGATATTATTACATAAGCGTGGCCATCGCGTTACTCTATGGGGAGCTTTTCCTCAATACGTGTCTTATTTAAATAAAAAAAGAATTAATAGCAAATTTTTGCCCGGCGTTGTCATTCCTCGGGGTATAAGCATAACGGCAGATTTAAAACAGGCGGTAGATTCCAGGGAATTGATTGTTTTGGCTGTTCCTGCGCAGTATATGCGTAGTATTGTTAAGCGTATTAAAGGTTATCGTATTTCTGCTAGCGTTTTTTTGAGTGCGGCCAAGGGTTTGGAAATTAACAAATTAAAACAGATGTCAGAAGTCGCCAGGGAAGAATTGGGGAAGATAAAACTGGCAGTGCTTTCCGGGCCGACGATTGCTTATGAGGTTGCACGCGGGATTCCAACTACTGCAGTTATTGCTTCCCAGAGCAGCCAGTTGCGTAAAAATTTAGCTGATGTATTCAGTAGTAGCTCATTTAGAATTTATACAAGCAGTGATGTAACCGGCGTAGAATTAGGCGGCAGCCTTAAGAATATTATTGCCATTGCCTGCGGCATTTCTGATGGTTTGGGATTCGGGGCTAATACTAAAGCAGCATTGCTTTCTCGAGGGTTAGCTGAAATTTCCCGCCTTGGCAGAAAGATGGGGGCAAAGGGTTCAACTTTTTCCGGCATAAGCGGATTAGGAGATTTGGTTACTACCTGCATAAGCCCTTTTAGCCGTAATCGTTGTTTAGGCGAACAGATAGGCAAGGGCAGGAGATTAAAACTGGTAATTAACAAGACGAAAATGGTTGTTGAAGGCGTAGCTACGGCAAAAGCCGCATATCGCTTAGCATATAAATACAGAATAGATATGCCGATTACTAAGCAGGTATATGCCGTCCTTTATAAAAATAAAAATCCTGGAAAAGCAGTAAGAGATTTAATGACGCGCAGCCTTAAGGAAGAATAGATTTAGTAGGCAGTATTTATTGTATAGAGTTTGTAGTCGGGGCTTGCCCCGTTAGAAATTTCTATAGTTTAAAGATACTAAAATTTTTTACGGGGAGTAGCGCAGTTTGGCTAGCGCGTCTGAATGGGGTTCAGAAGGTCGTGGGTTCAAGTCCCACCTCCCCGATTAACCCCGCCTTTGGCGGGGCAATCCCGAGTTTCTGCAGTTTGCTTTATCTGAAACGAGGGATGAATTGATACTGGGAGGGTCGCGGGTTTCCCTCGCCTCTAGTATTGAGGCAAGAGAGGCTCGGGACTTCGCTTCAGCGTTGATGAAGCTCGCAAGTCCCACTCCCCGATTATTGTACTTGAACCCAAAAAGGGAGACGCTTAGTTTTCCAATGGGCAGGAGCGGAAGCGACGACTGGTTTTAGTCACGTCTTCCCGATTGAATCCTCAAGGGGAGGAAAGAGAATGAAAGAACAGGAAAGAAGACGAGAAGACAGAATTGAAAAAACTCTTTTTATTCAGTGCCGTCGGTTTAATACTGGTGATACCTGGAGCAGCGTTACAATTCAAGACGTAAGCTTATCGGGAATGAGGTTTGTTGCAGAGATTAAGATTCCCATTGAAGAAATATTAGAAATTAAATTCAATACTTTTTTAAAAAAAGAGCCGATACTTATAATTGGCAAGGTGGTAGCAAGTGAACAGCGCCAAAAGGGCAAGAATTGGGTAACTCATATTTCGATTATTCAGGCAGCAGCCGAAGACAATAAAATTTTCCGGCAATTTATAGAAATTTTTAAAAAAGAAACATAAAAAGGGGCAATAAAAATGAAAAAGATTTATCTTGGGCTACTGGGTTTTGGGAATGTCGGTTCCGGAGTGATCAAGGTATTGAAAACAAGAGGGGCTTTGTTAAGGAAAAAACTCGGTTGCGACTTAGTCTTAAAGAAGGTTTTTGATAAAGACCTGAGGTCCAAGAGAGAAATTAGTTTACCGCGAGAAAAGCTTACCTCTGATATAAACCAGGTTTTGAATGACCCTTCAATCGATATTGTCATAGAGTTAATCGGGGGGCTTCATCCTGCCAAGGAATATGTCATGCAGGCGTTGAATAAGGGCAAATATGTGGTAACCGCCAATAAAGCGCTCTTGGCAGAACAGGGAAAAGAAATCTTTGATTTAGCTAAGCAGCACGGTAAGACTATTTATTTTGAGGCTTCAGTCGGAGCGGGTATACCGATAATCAAGTCTTTAAGAGAAGGGCTGGCCGCAGACAGGTTTAGGCGTATATTCGGTATTCTTAACGGGACATCAAATTTCATTTTATCTGCGATGTCCGAAAGCCAGGTTGATTTCAGCCAAGCACTGGCACAGGCGCAGAAGAACGGTTTTGCCGAAAGAAACGCAAGCCTTGATATTCGCGGAATCGACTCTTTACATAAGCTGATTATCCTGGTTTATCTTTGTTTTGGTAAGCTGGTTAATTTGAACGACGTTTTTGTCGATGGGATTGAGCATATTTCTTTGCTCGATATTATTTACGCCAGGGAATTAGGATATCAAATCAAATTACTTGCTATAGCTCAGAAGGAGGGCTTTGAATTAGAGCTGCGCGTACATCCTACCTTAATTCCCCAAGGGCATCTTTTGGCTCAGGTGAGAGGAATCAATAACGCAATTTACGTATCCGCAGACCTTGTGGGGGATTTACTTTTCTTCGGACCAGGAGCAGGCAAGGTTGCTGCGGCTTCTGCGGTAGTTTCTGATTTGCAGGATGCCGTTTTAGACCTGCAATCCGGGCTTTTTAGAAGAAAATTTACTGCAATAGAAGATAAGTCAATAAAGAGATTAAGGAGCATCGATCAGACATACTGCAGGTATTATATCCGTTTTATGGTTATAGATAAGCCGGGAGTCTTAGCTGCTATTTCGGGAGTCTTGGCAAAATTCGACATAAGTATCGCTTCGGTTACTCAAAAAGAGCGTAAGAGGAGCAAGGCAGTGCCTATAGTAATGATTATCCATGAGGTCAAGGAGAAGAATTTGCGCCAGGCGCTGATAAAAATAGAAAGCTTAAAGGTAATCAAGGAATCACCGGTAGCAATAAGGATAGAGCAAATATAATATAACAAAGTAGCGAGAAGCGAGTAGCATGTAGCGAGAGAAATCTCTCTACTCTCTACTTGCTACTCTTTACTTCAAGGATGACATGATTAAAAAACCAAAAAAAATTACAGTAGCATATGAGGGAGTAATCCAGAGGTATAGAAAATATCTTCCGGTTTCAAAGAGAACCCCGGTAATAAGCCTTCAAGAAGGGGATACTCCGCTGATATATTCCGTATATCTTAGCGCCTACCTTGGGGATAATTATGAAGTATTCTTAAAATACGAGGGCTTAAACCCTACCGGGTCATTTAAAGACCGCGGCATGACTGTAGCTGTATCTAAAGCTAAAGAAGAAGGCTCTGATGCGGTAATATGCGCCTCTACGGGCAATACCTCAGCCTCGGCCAGCGCATATGCAGCTAAGGGTAAAATGAGGTCTGTGGTATTGATACCCGAAGGAGCAATCGCCTTGGGTAAGTTAGCTCAGGCCTTGATACACGGAGCCTATGTTTTAGCGCTGAAAGGGAATTTCGATGATGCTTTAAATATTGTAAAGGAGATTGCCGGGAAATATCCGATAACACTGGTTAATTCACTTAATCCTTACCGGATTGAAGGCCAGAAAACAGCGAGTTTTGAAATTTGCGATTACCTTTCATATGCGCCTGATTTTCAGATAATGCCGGTAGGTAATGCCGGCAACATTACTGCTTATTGGAAAGGGTATAAGGAATATAAAAAGTTAGGCAGGATAAAGTCCCTTCCGCGCATGCTCGGTTTCCAGGCAAAGGGTGCGGCTCCGATTGTCAGGGGGCATCCAATAAAGAACCCGGAAACAATAGCTACCGCAATACGTATCGGTAATCCGGCGAGCTGGAAGCAGGCTGAACTTGCCAGGGATGAATCCAGGGGGCTAATAGACATGGTTTCCGATAAAGAGATTATTGCTGCCTATAAACTTTTGGCTGCTAAGGAAGGGATTTTTGTTGAACCGGCATCAGCGTCTTCTGTAGCCGGTTTATTAAAATTAAACAGTAAGGGTTATTTCAAACGTAAAAGGCATGCCTCACCGGCAGGCAGGCTATACTCGCGGCGCAAAACGACAATTGTTTGTATTTTGACCGGGCACGGACTTAAAGACCCGGACAGGGCGATAAAGTCGATAAAGAAGCCTAAGGTTCTTCCGGCTACCTTAAAGGCAGTGGTGAAAGAAATTGGTTACTAATAGTTACTAATTTCAAGTAAAAGGATAGTTTGTTACTAATGGTTACTATTGGTTGCAAAAACGTAACTGATAGTAACCAACAAACTGTTTAGGTCTTCATTAGTAACCAATAGTAACGGATAGTAACTCAATTTAAATGAATTTAAGAGGCAAGAAAATACTCATTACCGCAGGCCCTACCTGGGTGCCTATTGATAAAGTCAGGGTAATTAGTAATATTTCAAGCGGTTATACAGGCAGGTTAATTGCCGAAGAAGCAGCGCACAAGGGGGCAAGGGTAACTCTTGTCTTGGGGCCGTCTATCGCAGCACCGCTAAATAAAGCTATTAGAATAATACGCTTTAGTTTCTTCAGCGAGTTAAAGAAACTCCTAAAAGGCGAACTAAAGAGGACGAGATACGATGTAATTATTCACGCGGCTGCAGTTTCTGATTTTATGCCGGAATGCCGGATAAGAAATAAACTGAATTCAAGTAACGCACTCTTGTTAAAATTGGTACCGCTGGAAAAACTTGTTATTTTAATCCGTCGCCTTGCGCAAAGGTCAGTTTTAGTGATGTTTAAGTTGGAACCGGCGGCTGGAGATAAGTCATTAATTAAAAAAGCAAAATCTGCCGCAGGCAAGGCTGGTGCAGATATAATAGTAGCGAACCGCCTTAAGCCTTATCGTGCATTTATTATTGACAACGAGAATAACCGAATTTTAGCAAGCAGTAAACAGGATTTAGCAAGAAAACTAATTAAAGTTTTAATGAAGGATTAAGTAAAATAAAAAAATTAATGCTTAAAGCGAACGAAGTGAGTGACTTAATCCTTACCACTAAACTATTATGAAATATATTATTCTTGTCGGCGACGGAATGGCAGATAATCCTTTGGAGGCATTAGGAAACAAGACTCCTCTTGAGGCAGCTAAAACCGTGAATATGGATACTATTGCGCGCTGCGGAGTGCTTGGCCGGGTGAAGACGATTCCCGACAAGATGGCACCTGCTTCTGATGTTGCTAATATGTCTATTTTAGGTTACGACCCTGAGAAATATTATACTGGCCGCGGGCCTTTAGAGGCTGCGAACCTGGGGATTGAGTTAGGCGAAAATGATATTGCCTTCAGGTGCAATTTTATTACCGCAAATAATGATGCTTTAGGAGATTATAGCGCAGGGCATATTACTACCAAGGAAGCGGGCATACTGATTGATTTTCTTAATCAGAAATTAGCAAGCGCAGAAATAAAATTTTATTGCGGAGTCAGCTACCGCAATCTCCTGGTAATAAAAAATGCCCCACCTGAGTTGCTCAATATTCAATGCTTTCCTCCGCATGATATTATCGGTAAAAAGATTTCCCGGCATATGCCTAAAGGCAAAGCTACGGAATTATTACTTAGTTTAATGCAGGAATCGCTAAAAATCCTTCCTTCGCATGAAATAAACCAGGTGCGTATTGATCTGGGCGAGAATCCTGCAAATATGATTTGGTTATGGGGGCAAGGAAAGAAACCGAGCATGCCGACTTACAAAGAAAAATATAATTTAACGGGAAGCGTAATTTCAGCCGTAGATCTAATTAAAGGGCTGGGAAAGATTCTTGGCCTTGAGGTAATCAAAGTGCCCGGTGCAACCGGTTTTTACAACACGGATTATGAAGGCAAAGCAAAAGCAGCAATTAAATCCCTGGAGAATAAGGAATTTGTTTTTTTACACGTGGAAGCGCCTGATGAGGCCGGCCATAACGGAGATTTAAGGGAAAAGCTTACCGCTATTGAACGGTTTGATCATTTCGTAGTGGGAAAGATATTAACCGCATTCAAGCGGAAAAAGAATTTTCGTATTTTGGTTTTACCTGACCACCCGACGCCTGTTTTAGTAAGGACACATACTTCCGAAGCTGTGCCTTTCGGCATCCTTGGAGAGGGTATTTACGGCCAGGGATTCCTTGGTTTTAATGAGAAAGAGGCAGAAAAAAGTAAATTATTTTTCAATAAGGGCTGCGAGCTTATCGATTACTTTTTTAAATTAGAAAGGTAATTCTAAAGACAAAATGCATAAGAATAAAATAGTATTTCGAAATAAAAGAGAGGCAGCAGGGTGAACGCTTTATTTTTTGTTTTTATTACCGCCGTATTATTCTTCGCAGCATACCGTTTTTACGGCAGGGTGCTTGAGAATTTATGGCAGGTAAATGCCCAGAGGCCTACTCCGGCCTTCACTAAGTTTGACGGGATAGATTATGTTCCCGCCAAAAAGTGGATGGTCTTATTCGGGCATCATTTTGCTTCTATTGCCGGAGCAGGGCCTATAGTAGGCCCAGTATTAGCCACTGTTTTATGGGGATGGGGCCCTACAATGATATGGATTGTTCTGGGGACTATCTTTATAGGAGCCGTGCATGATTTCGGAGCCTTGATGACCTCCGTAAGAGAGCAGGGTGCGTCCGTGGCTGCAATCTGCGAAGCTACGATATCGAAAAGAGCAAAAATTATCTTTTCCTGTTTTGTACTCCTGGCTCTGATTCTGGTAGTGGCTGTATTTGCCTATCTTTGCGCGCAGACCTTTGTTAAAGAGCCCAAGATTGTTCTGCCTTCTTTAGGCTTAATTCCTGTAGCCGTATTGGTAGGCTTACTTTTATACCGTTTTAAAGTCAATTCTTTTTCGGCAACCGTAATAGGATTGGTTGGGTTAACTCTTTTAATAATCGCAGGGAACTTTTTTCCCGTTAATTTAGGCAATAACAGTTTTATTATCTGGCTGGTTGTTTTGTTTATTTACAGTTATATTGCTTCCGTGGCCCCGGTAAACATACTCTTGCAGCCGAGAGATTACCTGAGCAGCTTCCTGCTTTTTTTCGGCATGCTTCTGGGATACATCGGATTATTCCTAAAGCCTGCGCTAATAGATGCTCCGTTTTATCGCCAGTGGACTACTCAGGAAGGCAGCCTTTGGCCATTTATGTTCGTAGTTGTTGCCTGCGGGGCAATTTCGGGATTTCACAGCCTTATTGCCGGAGGTACCACATCCAAACAGATAGCAAACGAACGGCATGCCAAAAGAGTAGCTTACGGAGCAATGATAGCAGAGGGCCTGCTTGCTGTCTTGGCGCTCATAGCAGCGAGCCAGGTTATTAAGGGTAGCTTAAACCCGGTTATTACTTTAAGGGAAATCGGGCCTATCGCCTTTTTTGCCCAGGGCTACGGCATGATAACCTCTTCCTTTCTTGGTGGGTCGGGAGCTTTTATCGCCATAATTATTTTAAATGCGTTTATCCTTACTACGCTTGATTCGGCAACGCGCATCGCCCGCTATATAACCGAGGAGGTTTCCGGGATTAAAAACCGTTTTTTTACTTCTTTCCTGGTGGTGGGCTTGAGCGCGGCCTTGGCTTTTAGCGGCAAATGGACTAAAATCTGGACTATATTCGGAACGGCAAACCAATTAGTTGCAGGGCTGACCATGATGATCCTGGTTAGCTGGCTGCTTATAAATAAAAAGAAGGTCGCTTTTATTTTAATACCTGCTATTTTTATGTTGGCTACTTCGCTGGCGGCCCTTCTTTGGCAGGGGATACAAAGCTTTAACCAGAATAATTTTCTGATTTTGTTTATTACGACAGCATTATTTGTTTTAGCGCTTTACATGATAAAAGAGGTAATAATATGGAAAAAAAACTTGTTGTCCAAAAATATGGCGGTTCATCCGTAGCTAATTTACGGCGCATCCAAAAGGCAGCCAAGAGAATAGCAGGGTATAAGAAAAAGGGCGCTAGTGTAGTCGTAGTTGTTTCAGCGCTCGGAGATACTACCGACGATTTAGTTAAGTTGGCGCACCGTATTAATTCGCAGCCTCGCGAGCGTGAGATGGATATGCTTCTATCGACCGGAGAGCAGATATCCTGTTCGTTGATGGCACTGGCTTTAATAAAATTAGGCGTGGAAGCAATATCCTTTACCGGGGCACAAGGAGGAATTATTACCGATACTGCTCATACCCGTGCCAGGATTCTCAGGATCGATGCCAATAAGATTTTGGAAGAACTGAATAAAGGTAAGGTTGTTGTGGTGGCAGGATTTCAGGGAAGAACTGCCGAACAGGATATCACTACCCTCGGCAGGGGCGGTTCGGATT
>JAHJCI010000170.1 GCA_018813085.1 Candidatus Omnitrophota bacterium
CATGGGAAGATAGCGGTTAAACCTCTTTAATGCGTCTTTCTGTATCTTTAATTCGTTCTTAGTCAGCCGTATCTTTGCCATATAACCATACTGGGGGACGTTTGTAAATGCTCACTAATTTGGTAACGATTTTGGTATAATATAAAGAACCAAAATCGGAGGTGCCAAATGAAGTTTGAGCATCAAGTCGTCCTTAAGCGTTGGATCCCCATATTAGAAGAATACGAACTTATTAAACAAAAGCGCTCTTTGAAATTTAAACGATGTAAAGACCTTTACAGTACTTATCATATCTCTGCCAAGGAATGCTTAAGATACTACAGGCGCTGGGTTGAATCAGGCAAAAACCCAGAAGGTATCTTGCCCAAGAAACGAGGTGCCCGGCCTGGTTCAAGACGCACTCCCAAAGAGATAGAGCGCAACATAATACAGGCATATCGCAGATTCGGCTCAAATAGATACGAGCTTGTCCTTCTCTTTAAGCCTTATTATTTGGATAAAACGCCTTCTCCTGCTACAATGGATAGAATCAAGGCGCGTTATCCTCTTAATGAATCAAAGAAGAAGATAATCAAGCGCTATGAAAAACAAGCACCAGGAGAACTGGCTCATATCGATATGACCATGATTCCCAGAGACATCAGGTGCTTCTTTAAAGTCAAAGAACTCTACGTTGCTGCTCTTTGCGATGATTGTAGCAGAATAACCTATGCTGAGATATTAAAGAACAAGAAGGCCTCAACTTTAACATACTTTATGGCTCGTTCTCTATCTTGGTTCCAACAAATATACAACTTTGAGTTTGAGGCTGTTATGTCTGATAACGGCCCTGAGTTTAAAGGCTCCCTTAAGAAAGAGCATCCATTTGAAATAATGTGCAATGAATTAGGCATAAAACATATCTACACTCAGCCATATAGACCCCAAACTAACGGCAAGATAGAGGCCTTTTGGAAAATCATCAAGAATGAATTCTTTTATCCCAATTCCTTTGACTCTGAGAAAGATCTTATTCTTAATCTTGGCAACTTCTTATTTGAATATAATCACTTACGTAAACACGGGGGACTAAACTATCAAACACCTTTTGATAAACTCCAAAGCGTTACCGAATTATTGAGCTAGTACAAGCGTCCCCAAGACGAGAAGGAAATTCAATGAAGAAAAAAGTAGTAAGTGTGATAGGGGGTAGTACTTGCACGAAGGAAGTGGAGGAATTAGCCCACAATTTAGGCAAAAAATTATCAGAAGTGGTTGATATTCTAATTTGCGGAGGCTTAGGTGGTACAATGAAGGCGGTTTGTCAAGGTTTTAAGCTTGGCAAAGGTCTAACCATTGGTATATTATCGAGTTACAACAAAAACGATGCTAATGAGTATATAGATATTGCAATTCCAACAGGCATGGGCTTGGCAAGAAATGTATTGGTTGTCAAGAGCGCGGATATAGTAGTTGCTTTGCCCGGTAAAACAGGTACGCTTTCTGAAGTAGCTTATGCCCTGCAGTTTGGCATACCTGTTATTAGCCTGCAATCGTGGGATATCCCAGGCGTGATAAAAACTGAGACGGTTGAACAAACAATAAAGGAGATAAGAAATGCGTGCAGTACTAATGCTTGAGGACGGGCGAATATTCTCCGGCCAGACAGAGATGCGTATATTGCCTAAAATAGGAAGGGTGGCTTTTGATACGAGGGTTGTCGGTTATCAGGAGGTGATTACCGATACGGTAAATGCAGGCAGGATATTGGTTCTGACTTATCCTTTAATCGGCAATTACGGAGTGGCAGAGAAATTTAATGAAACCCCGCAGGCCTGGCCCGAGGCCTTAATCATTAAGGAGAAATCAGCTATTGTTTCTAACTGGCAGGCAGAAGAGAGCCTGGATAAATGGGCTAGAAAACTCAACCTGCCGCTAATCTACGGCATAGATACCCGCACGCTGGCAGTTTATTTGAGGCAGAAAGGCGAGATGTTGGGAGTAGTATCCAGTTCGATTGTTAATTCAGCACAATTATTACAATACCTTAGGCAGCATAGAAAGAACTTTTTAGAGCAGAATTGGCTGAATAAGACTTCTACAAAAAAGATTAAGCATTTTGGTAAAAAGAGCGGGATGAGGATAGTTGTTTTAGATTTAGGGATAAGCCGTAGCATCCTCAGGGAATTAGAGCACTTAAAATTAAATATCAGCGTTCTTGCGTATAACACAAAGGAATCTCAGGTTCTAAAGCTGAAGCCCAGGGCAGTTATTATTTCCAACGGCCCTGAAAGTAACGCTGATATGAGCGTTGTGGCATCAACTGTCAAATCATTGTTAGGCAAGGTCCCTCTTTTGGGCATTGCTACAGGCGCGCAGGTTTTGGCTGCAGGTTTAGGGGCAAAGATAAAAAATATGCACTTAGGCCATCACGGCGTGAATTATCCGGTAAAATCAGCGGGCTCATTGCAAGGCCGCATCACCATACAGTCGCATTCCAATGTAATTGATACAAAATCATTAAGCAGAATAAAGGGTGTTAATATTACAGGATATAATTTAAACGATAATAGCGTCGAGGAATTCGAAAGCAAAAAACTTAGAGTCTTGGGGGTTCAGTATTATCCGCTTAGCACGGGCTTCGGAGAAATACATCCTGTTTTAAAAAGATTCATAGAGAAAGCGAGGAAGAATGCCTAAAAGAACCGACATAAAAAAAGTTTTGATGATTGGCTCAGGGCCGATAATAATCGGCCAGGCCTGCGAGTTTGATTATTCAGGTTCCCAAGCTTGTAAGGCCTTGAAGGAAGAGGGTTATTTTACGATTCTGGTAAATTCTAACCCTGCCACAATTATGACTGACCCGCAGATGGCTGACCGGACATATATCGAACCTTTAAGCGTAGCGTATGTCACAGAAATAATTAAAAAAGAACGCCCGGATGCTATTCTTCCTACTCTGGGAGGGCAGACAGGCTTGAATTTGGCATTCTTTTTAATGAAGCAGGGAATCTTAAAGCAATACGGGGTTGAGTCAATAGGGGCCCCAGTAGATGCTATAGCCAGGGCAGAGGATAGAGAGTTGTTTAAGAAAGCAATGCAGGATATCGGTGTTGATGTTCCCAAAAGCGGCATAGCCTGCAGCTTAGAAGAAGGAATGCGAATCGCTGCAAAAATAGGCTTCCCTTTAATCCTGCGTCCTGCTTATTGCCTTGGAGGCCGTGGAAGCGCTACCGTCTATAACAAGGCGGAACTTGAAAAGTTTTTGGAAAAAGGGCTGGAGGCTAGCCCCGTACACCAGGTCTTGGTTGAGCAGTCGGTATTAGGCTGGAAGGAGATTGAGTTTGAGGTAATGAGGGACAGGGTAGGTAATGTTATTATCATTACCTCAATGGAAAATGTTGACCCTATGGGGGTACATACCGGAGACAGTATAGTTGTTGCCCCGGCACAGACTTTAAC
>JAHJCI010000171.1 GCA_018813085.1 Candidatus Omnitrophota bacterium
AATTCCATGCCTAAGGCGATTACAGAGAGGGCATTCAAAATGTTATGCCTTCCTCCAAGGCTAACGCTAAAATGGGAAATAAACTCCCCCTTAAGAAAACAGTCAAATTCGGAATTGAAAGCCTTCGCGGTTATATTCAATGCAAAGACATCGGCTGACTGATTAAAGCCAAAAGAAACCAGCCTCTTTGTATAATCCTTTAATAAATTACTCAAGTAAGGTTCGTCTTTATAGTAAAACAGGCAGCCGTTCTCGCGCGTCTGGTTAATAAACAGGCCGAATGCCTTTAGAATGGAATCGAAGTCCCGGTAATAATCAAGGTGTTCGTAATCAATGTTGGTAATAATTGAATAATCCGGATGGTAGCATAGAAATGATCCGTCAGATTCATCTGCTTCGGCAACAAAGAACCTGCCTTCTCCGATTAGGGCGTTAGCGCCCAAATTATGAAGAATGCCTCCTACGGCAACTGTCGGGAATAATCCGGCCTCGGACAAAAGATAAGATGCCATTGAGGCAGTTGTAGTTTTACCATGCATCCCGGTTACCGTAATTACGGTCTTCTCCTGCATGAGATACGCAAGAATTTCTGCCCGCTTTAATAATTTGATTCCGCGGCTCTTGGCCTCTTTAATCTCGGGATTGTCTAAAGTAATTGCCGAAGAATAAACAAGGGTATCGGCTAACTCAAGATGCCGGCTATTATGTTCAGTCCAGATAATGACGCCCTCGCTACGAAGGCGGCGGATAAGTTCATTCTCCTTTAAATCGCAGCCGCTTATCTTATACCCTTTCCTCAATAACAGCTCTGCCACCGCGCTCATTCCAATACCGCCTATACCTATGAGATGGATATTTTTAAACATTTAATACTGCCTGCGCTAAAGCCGCAGCTGCCTCCGGGTAAAAAAGATCCCGGGCATGACGGCCAAGCGCCCGATGAAATTCTGGATTATCTAACAGCACCGATAGGCGCTCCTTAAGCAGCTCTGGATTGATTTCTTTTTCCTCAATCAACATTGCGGCATTATTACGGCTAAGATAACGGGCATTTTCCGATTGATGTTTGTAAGCATAAGGATACGGTATCAAAACACTGGGCAGCCCAAAAAATATAATTTCACTTATAGCAGCTGCTCCGGAACGGGAGATAACCGCGTCTGCCGCAGAATAAGCGTATTGCATCTCTTTAAGAAAAGAAAAAACTGCTGCTCTTATGCCTCTATCCTTATAGCCATTTTCAAGAAACTCTAAATCTTTCCTGCCGCAGATATGAATTACCTGAAATCTTCTACTATCTTTAAAAAGATTGCCAGCTTTAAAAAATATTTCATTCAGCTTATGCGAGCCCTGGCTGCCACCCATCACCAGGAAAGTAAACCTGCCCGGCTCTAAGCCAAAGAATTCATAAGCGCGAACTTTATCTATTTTAACCAGGCTCTGCCTTAGGGGAAGGCCGGTAAATTTTACTTTCGCGCTCAAACCCCTAAAGTAGTCTTTTGTTTCCGGAAAACTGATTGCTATTTGATTTACCATGCCAGCCAGTACTCTATTAGCCCGACCGGGAACTAGATTCTGCTCATGGATTACCGCCTTTATCCCAAGCAGCCTGGCGAAAAAAATAATAAAGAAACTTGCATAACCTCCAAAGCCCACGACAACATCAGGCCTAAACTTAAGCAGCACCTTTAAACTCTGAAAAATTCCTTTTACTAATTTTAATACAACAACCAGGCTCTGTAAATTAAAATTAAATTTTATCTGAGCCTGACAAATATAAATATGAGGATAATCACCAAGGGCAATAAAAGAAGATATCTCTCTCTTGTCAAATACAAGAAGCATATCTTCTATACCCTGCCTGTTAAGAAGGGCATTATACAGGCTTATACCCGGGAATATATGCCCTCCGGTTCCCCCGCAGCTAATCAGTATTCTCATAATGTTTTGCTTCTACACAGATTAGCACAGATAAAAAGATGCAAGATAATCACAGATAGCGTAGGAAATATCTGCGATCATCTGTTTCTTCTAATCTGCGATCATCTGTGTAATATTTAACT
>JAHJCI010000172.1 GCA_018813085.1 Candidatus Omnitrophota bacterium
ACTTCGCTTGAAATCTCATAAGCAATCCGTTCTGCAATAATTGAAGTAAACCCGCCCAAGGTAACGACTCCCATCCCATGCTTCTCGGCAATTTTGCACGCTTTTACTACTTTTGAGAAGATAGCCCATATGTCCTTTTCTATCATATCAGGGATGAAAGTAGCAATTATAAAACAGCCGTTAATTTCCTTGCCGGTTTTAGACTTAAATTTCTTTATGTCGTAGAGTTTAAATGAAGGGCTGATATGAAATAGACGGCTGATAAATTCTAATGAAGGCATTTTAAAATCCGGATTCAGCATTTTAAAACTCGTCTCTAAATGTTTGAGGTTATAGGGGTGGCCGATTATGCCGAATCCTGCGATTTTATCCGAATTGCCCTGTTTGTATTTTAACGAGATTAACCTTCGCTCAAGAGCCATTAATATGGATTCAAAATTCTTTGTAATAAGTTTTTTTATGTAGCTTTCTGCAAAATCCTTAATTATGGGAATACCTACATTTAAAGATACCTCAACTGTGACTTTTGTTCCGTCTTCGCAGTCTTGGAATTTCCACTCGCCCTTGAATTCGCTTAAGTCACCCTCCAGTGCCTTAAAGTAAATCTTATTCTCGCCAAGAGCCAGGATCTCTTCTTCCGTCCAGCTGATTGGAATGTTGTCAACCTGGATTTTCCATTTTGTCTTAATTTTATTGCGAGTTTTATGAATGACCTGGACTTCTTTAACGGTAGGGATATAGGAAGGAAATTCCCAAACTTTAGTAAGCAGGCGGATTACGCGCCATCTGTAAGCAGGAATAACCCTGCTTACAGAAACGTACATTAAAGTGCTATCCTGCATCAAGCATCTCCTTTATCGAGTTGCGTATTTTAAAAATTCCTTCTTGCAGGTGTATGTCGTCAATTACATCGTCAAATTGCTTTAATAAATAGATGGGTTTGCCAATCTTCACCTTTATTGGCGTGAGCCTGGGTAGCTTTGCTTTTATCGGCAGCGCTTTATAGGTACCTAACACTGCGCATGGAATAATTGGCCTTCCTGTTTTTAGCGCAAGCAGCGCTGCTCCTCTTCTAAACTCTCTAAGTTTCCCGTCAGGGCTGCGTGTTCCCTCCGGAAACAATCCGATATTATTATTATTATTCTCTAGTAAATGAATCGCCTTGTTAGAAGAACCACTGGTAGGGAAAGTTTCTGTCATTTTCAGGAACCACTTAATCCAGGATAGCTTATAAATGCCCCGGAAAGCCAGCCAGTAAATTTTCCTGGGGATAGCAGTCCCTACCGCTAAAGGGTCAAGAAAGCTTACGTGGTTGGAGACAACAATAAAATTGCTCTTTTGCGGTAGATTTTCGATGCCCTCCACCCGCAACCGGAAAAATATTTTTAAAATAATGAGAAGAATTGCTCTAAAAATCCAATACCACATATGTAAGTAATAACTCAGGTAGCTGTATCATCAATTTCAGCTAATACAGCCCCGATCTTTGCGGATTCGCCTTCTTTGAGTAAAATTCGAGCAAGTTTACCGTTAGAAGGGCTGGGTAAATTGAATGTAGCTTTGTCCGTGGCTAATTCTACTAAATCGTCCTTTTCTTTAATTAAATCGCCTTCTTTAAAATACCAGAAGGTAATATTGGCGTTTTCAATTCCCTCTCCCAATTCCGGCAAAGTTACTTGTTTCATACCATCTCCTTATTAATACTTCTTTTACCCGTTCGAACATTACCTCTTCTCTTAGAAGAGTTTCCATCGATGTCATTATTATATCCAGCCCGCACGGACGAATCAAGGAAAAATTAGTTAAATCGTTCTTTTTGACGTTTAAACTAACCCCATGAAATGTTATCCAATTCTTTATAGCGATCCCTATTGAAGCAATTTTATTAGTTCCTGCCCAAATCCCGGTTAAGCCGTTACGAGTTTCAGCTTCAATGCCGAATTCTGCAAGCACTCCCAGTAATAAAGACTCAAGGCTTCGTAAATACCAGTTTATATCTTTCTTTAAGTAATTAAGATTAATGACCGGGTAAACGCAAAGTTGCCCCGGGCCGTGATAAGTAACATCGCCGCCTCGTTCTATCTTAAGGGTTGATATCTTTAACTGCTCTAACTGTTCGCTGCTTGTTAATATGTTTTCCGGACGAGCCGTCCTGCCTAAAGTAATCACCGGATTATGCCTGCATAAGAGCAAAGCAGAGGATAATTCACCTTGTTTTACTTTAGTAAATAACTCTC